>NZ_BMPP01000006.1:594-198370 GCF_014647655.1 Deinococcus malanensis | reverse complement strand
GAAGAGGCTTTTGGGTGGGTAGCCATGTCGGAGGCAGCGTGACCCGTCACGCTGCCTCCGACATGGCTACCAGCCAACACCACACAAAGGCGAGGGCGACCACGGCCAGGAGAGTAGAGATTCGGGCAGGCTGGGTGAGATGCGTACTCTCCAGGAAAAAGCATCTGGACTTCAGCGCTTGATGCATGTTTTCTGCCGTCCAGCGCAAGGCATAGCGTTTCAGCGCAGGTTCCGCGTGCCCCTGGTAAGCCAGGGAGAGGGTCTGGCCGGGGAGGTTCTTGCAGGCAAGAACGCGCAGGGTGACACCGTAGACGTGGACGGGCTTATACCAGACGCGTACCTCGCCTGGCCTGAGTTTCTTGAACCTCACCCATACGGGAGAACCCTCCACCACACTGTCCGCCCGGAGACGGATGACCGGCGAGATGTTCATGCAGCGCAAGGGAATAAACTACTCCCTACCGATGAATTCCAGGTCAGCGGTCAACAACAATTTCTGGCCCTCCAGCAAGGGCATCACACGCTCGACCAAGGCAATCCGGGTTGCCATGGTGCTGTTCCCGCTGTGCGGCAACAACGTCCAATTCAGCGGCAAGCTGAAGGTCCGCCACCGCACACTGAGCACACTGAGCGGGAGAATGTTGATATCAGTAGCGCCCAGCTTCCAGTTCGTGCGGTCGAGGACGAGCAGCAGTTGCTGCTCGTCTTGGAGATGAGCGAGGACGAAGCGAGCGACAAGGAGATCCGGGAGGTTGAACTGCACGAAGCGTTTGAGACGCTGGTACACCGTGTCATCCGAGCCCGGGAGATCAACGATCTGGACGAGTTGGTACAGGCTGACTACCAGTCAAAATTCGGTATGAGTGTGTGTAATGCCCGCCAGGACGATGGTGATGGGTGGAGCAACAAATCCTGAAGATGATCGAGTCCCAGTCGGAACACGGACACCGCACGGTGTCCGTGTTTCTTGCGTTTCACCGGCTGCCGAGCTGCCAGCAACTGGCCCGTCACACAGGCCCAGATGAAGGCGGCGGACACGCATGCCAGGAGCGTGGACACGCGTTCCGCCTGCGTCAGACCGGTGTCTTCCAGGTTGAAGCCTCTGGTTTTGAGGGCTGAGTGCAGGTTTTCCGCTTGCCAGCGCTGCGCATAGCGGCGGAGATTCACCGAAGCGTGGCCACGGTACGCCAGGTACAGGACTTCTCCAGCCGCATTCTTGGTGGCACACAGGCGCAAGGACACGCCGTAGACAACCATCTGGCGGTGCCAGCGGCGAATCTCGCCTGTCTGAAGCTTTTTGAAGCACGCCCAGACCGGCAGGTTGCCGGTTCCGATGGTGGCGGTGGCTGGGAGACGAATACAGGGTGCGATGCCGTGCTCGTCCAGAAACGTGAACCACGTCTTGCCGATGAACTCCCGGTCTGCCAGCAGGCTCCCAACGGACCGCTCGGGGCAGCACTGAAGGAACCGGGTCAGGAGCGCTTCGCGCACCTGTTGCGAACTGCTCCCCCCATGGGGGAGCAGGGTCCACATCAGCGGCAGGCTGAACCCCTCCCAGACGGCGGACAGGAGGAGAATATTGATGTCCTGTTTGCCCAGTTTCCAATTCGTCCGGTCGAGGATCAGGTGTAATTCGCCCTCTGGGAGGAACGACAGTGCGAAGCGCGCAAACAGGTGCTCCGGGAAGTCAAAGCGGACAAAGCGCCGCAACCGCTGGTATCGCGTCTCCAACGAGCCAGGGAGCTGCACATGGGTCTTCAAGGTGTACAGCACAACGCTGCGCCCCTGCACCATGGCCAAGATCAGGGCCGCCAGCACCTCGAAGCGGCGGGCGTCAATGGGAAAGGCAGACCGCAGCGCGGTCTGCAAGGTATCGTGGGGGTGTCGGCTCCGGGTTTTCATCGCAGAAATACCCTACTGGAGCCGACTTTTTTCATGACCTCACGAGTTTTGACTGGTAGTCAGTGGTACAGGACCACGCTGCGGGCTTGAATGACGGCCAGGATCAGGGCGCTGAGGACGGTCAGCCGGCGAGAATCAAAGGGGAAGTGCTGAGCGAGCAGGGCATAAAGGCTAGACTGAGGTGGTCGGCTCCAGGTGTTCTTCATCGCGGGAAACACCGTACAAGAGCCGACTTCTCATCTCCTCATTCCACTTTTGACCCTCTAGAGAGGGAAGGACTCAATGATAATCAAGAGAAGTCGCTCGGCGTTACAGTCAAGAAGGCCAAGTCTTACGGGACTACTTTACGGTGTTCTTTTTTCGCCCGTTCTAATTTATGCCTTTTATTGGGGCAACAGAGACTTTAATGTAGGCAGCGATACGGTTACTTATGTGGCGTTATTCAGGGCGTACCTGCTTCGCAGTCCAGGTCTGCTCTCGACTGGCGACCCAGGTTTCCTGGCACTCATGGGCGCAGTAGAAACCTTCACACATAACCCTTCTGCCCTTTTGCTTGCCTTTTGTGTACTTATTGCCCTGTTTTTTTATGTAGCTGGAGTCTTAGTAATTAAAAAGGCGCAATATATCCTACTTTATGTAGTACTTTTGTTGATCTCCCCTTACTACCTTTCCATCAACATTAACATTTTACGACATGGTCTAACAACCGCTATCGCTATATTCCTCATGGCGCTGGTGCTAAGTTACCGCAACATTCTTCTTAAGTTGGCAACGTTTTATGTTCCGACTTTATTTCATTCTGTCGGCGGGTTAATTGTATTACCTATGATATGGGGAACTAAGAAAATGTTTCCATTAGTTTTTTGGGTACCGGCTGCATTGATAAGTGCTTTCAGCGAGCTGTATGCTCCATTGTTCTCACAATTTATCCCAAGCGATTATGGTACATATGTCACAGTCAATGCTGGCTACCGAACAGGATTTCGTCCTGATTTTATTCTATTTAGCGCCATCCCATTGTTGTTCACATTGATCGTGCCATATGGTAAAATGTCCGTTGAGACAAGATGGGTGCTCAATGCCTACTTACTGATGAATGGTTTCGGCCATCTTATGAACTTCGTTTCATATTCAGATAGATTTCTTACCTCCTCGTGGACGTTGCTTCCCCTTTTAGTAGCCTTGATGGTGAAAGACATTAATGATAGGGCGTTTAAAAAGTCGCAAAATAAAAAGTTTTTCAGTATAATTATTATCGCTGGGACTTTGGTTGTAAACTCATTTTTCTACCTTCGGGGGGTGTAGCTTTTGAAATGTAGTGCCGTACCGGAGGGGGAGCCGGGGTTAGCTCTCCATTCCCGATGGAGAGAAGTATGTTTGGAACTTTGTCGGATAGAGTCATCCTATGCCTGACCCGCTTTTGACCATCGGATTGCCTGTCTTCAATGCAGAAGCTTATGTCGTTGATGCCCTTTGCTCCGTATTAAACCAGACGTACCAGAACTGGGAACTGCTCGTGGTTGATGACGGATCGGCTGATCGGAGCCTCGAGATTATTAGTCAATTTCAGGACGAACGTATCAGGGTACTCTCGGATGGGCGGAATCAGGGCCTCAGTGCCCGCCTGAACCAGACCATCAGCCTCGCCCGTGGGGAGTTCTACGCGCGAATGGATGCCGACGACATCATGGTGCCGCACCGGCTGGCGACTCAGATTAGCCTCTTGCAATCCGACCCAACCTGCGATGTAGTGGGGGCAGCAGCCTATGTCATCGACGATCGCAACCGTCCCACCGGATTACGTTTTGGGAACCTTTTTACCGAATTGGGGTTTCTTAGCGTCTTGCGGCAAGGTGGCTTCATTCATCCAACAGTGACTGGCAAGACCGCTTGGTTCAGGGCTAATCCTTACGACGTCACAGTGAAGCGTTGCGAGGATATTGAACTGTGGTTGAGAACCGCTAACCGCTCGAGATTTCGTCAGATCAATGAGCCGCTGCTGTTTTATCGGGAAGCGGGTGACCATTCAGGGAAGGTCGAACAGACCTCGGCGGGCTACCGGCAGATGCTGCGGAGCTTAATCGAGACAGCTGAGCCTCAGTACCGTGCCGACCTACGGCGCCATCTCCGCGCCGCCCAGCTTAGGATCGTGTTGCGGCGGGTGCTCCACCGTCTTGGCGGCGAAGCGAGAATCGTGCAGGCCAGGTCCCGGTCTCTCTCGGAAGCCCAACAAAAAGAGGCTCTGACCCTGATGGGGTTGGCCCTACGTGACCCCATGCAAGACTCTGTTTAATGAAAGCGTTTCAGAAAGGGTGTCAAGCCACCGTAGAGATGATCCGAAACGACGCCGTAAGAACAGAGGAAAATATGCGAAAAACTGAACGGGCCATTCTCTTCGCCGTGACCTCCTCAGTCAGCTGGCCGTTCTTGCGCGGTCAGGTCCGCCTGCTGGCGCAGCGCACCTGGCGCGCGGGGCTTGCCAGTGACCCAACCGTACCGGGACAGTTCGAAGGATTCGCTTGGCAGGAAGGCGCCGTCCCTCTGCCTGTCCCGATGCACCGGGAAATCAACCCTCGCGCCGATCTTAAGTCCCTGGTGCAGATGTACCGGACGCTGCGCCGCTTTCGGCCGACGGTGACCAATGTCGGCACTCCCAAGGCCGGGCTGATTGGCGGACTGGCAGCGGTGGCGGCCAGGGTGCCACTGCGGGTGTACACGCTGCACGGCCTGCGGCTGGAAACGGCTCGCGGCGTCAAAAGGCAGCTCCTTTCTCTGACCGAACGACTCGCTCTGGCCTGCGCCCACCGGGTGGTCTGCGTAAGTCCAAGTCTGCGGGACCGGGTGCGGGAACTGGGCCTGGCACCGGCCCACAAGACCCTGGTGCTGGGTGAGGGCAGCGTCAATGGGGTGCGTTTGCCACATCCAGCCGATTCAGTTCACACCGAACGCCTGCGCCACTCTCTCGGCCTTGGCGCGGATCAACCGGTTGTGGGTTTCGTAGGCCGCTTTACACGCGATAAGGGTATCGCTGAACTCCTTCAGGCGTTTGGGCAGGTTCGAGCACAGTTCCCCTCAGCAGCCTTGCTGCTCATTGGAGACTACGAGGACGGTGATCCGGTTGCCCCACAGGTCCGTGACGCCATTGGACATACCTCTGGGATCTTCAGAACAGGATTTGTACCGGACGTGTACCCGTATTACCCACTGATGAATGTGTTGGCGCTTCCCACGCACCGCGAGGGCTTAGGCTTGGTTCCTTTAGAGGCTGCCGTGCATGGAGTGCCCAGTGTTGTCACAAGCGCCACCGGGGCAAGAGATACAGTTCAGCACGGCGTAACGGGCTGGCAGGTGCCTGTAGGCGACGCGGGGGCATTGACGAAGGCGCTGGCCGAGGCGCTGGCCAGCCCCTCGGAAGCCCGTCAGCGGGGCGAAGCAGGACGCCGTTGGGTCGAGGCAAACTTCCGGCCCGAAGACGTGCAGCAGCGTTGGTCTGTGCTCTATGACGACCTTCTGCGCTGGCATGAACTTTCGCAGCAGCATCCCTGGAAGCGGCTGTTCGACGTGCTGGTGGCGGGCTCCGGCCTGCTAGTCCTGAGCGTACCCCTGCTGGTGCTGGCTCTGCTGGTTCGCTGGAAGCTCGGCAGTCCGGTGCTGTTCAAGCAGGTGCGCCCTGGCCTGGGCGGACAGCCTTTCACCATGTACAAGTTCCGTACCATGACGGCCGAACGGGACGCGGACGGCAACCTCCTGCCTGACAGCGCCCGTCTGACACCCTTCGGCCGCCTCCTGCGCTCGACAAGTCTGGACGAGCTGCCTGAACTCCTGAACGTGTTACGGGGTGACATGAGTCTGGTGGGGCCACGTCCCCTATTGATGGAGTATCTCCCGCTCTATAACGCGCAGCAGGCCCGCCGTCACGAGGTGCGGCCGGGAATCACAGGCTGGGCACAGGTTAATGGGCGCAATGCCCTTTCGTGGAAGGAGAAGTTTGAGCACGACGTGTGGTACGTCGATCACGTCTCGCTCCTGCTCGACGTCAGAATCATACTGATGTCGCTCTACAAAGTATTCAGGCGCGAAGGAATCAGTGCGGCCGGGGAGGCGACTATGCCAAAGTTCACTGGTGTTGAAGGTTGAGTGTCCATACAAGCCTGCATGTAATTGGGGCTGGAGGCCATGCCAAAGTTGTCATTAGTACGGCAGAGGCTATGGGTTTAAAGATAGGCGGTGTATTCGATGACTCACATGCTGCGCCACGGTACGTATTAGGCCATCCCGTAGTTGGAAAGATTGATCAAATCCATGACGACCCACACACACGTGCGATTGTTGCTATCGGAGACAATCTAGTAAGAAGAAAAATTGTGTCTAGATTTAAACGGGTGAGCTGGGCTACCTTGGTTCACCCGAGCGCATGGATTGATTCAACTGTGAGACTGGGATATGGCACAGTGGTGCTAGCAGGAAGTGTCATCCAGCCGGACGTGCGCATAGGTTGTCATGCAATCGTGAACACATGCGCAAGTGTGGACCATGATTGTGTGTTATCCGATTTCGTGCATGCAGCGCCGGGAGTGCGCCTGGCTGGTAATGTCAGGCTGGATGAAGGCGTGTTCGCTGGTGTGGCCTCTACTTTTGTTCCAGGTGTACGAGTGGGGAAATGGTCAATCTTGGGCGCAGGGGCGACCATAGTATTTGATCTCCCTGCTAATGTAACCGCTGTTGGTATTCCCGCCAAGGTTATTAAGGAGCGGAAGGCTGGATGGTACATGGTGTAAGAGGGCTGTGGCCGAGCGAGCCGGAGCCCTGAGGCTGTGAGGCTGAGCTGCCTGTGTCCCCAGGCTTGGTAAACCGGGAGAGTCTACCGTTCTGGCACGAATTTCAATGTCCTCAGATATAGGTTACGGTCCCCGAGTTCCTTGAAATACGGGTTGACGATCCGCACTTGGACCGGTGTTGCACCCACATCCAAGGTCAGATTCCGGGGCTGGCCTCCCAGCCTAGCCCGGAGGAGTTCATGGCCTCCCTGCGTGAAGGCGAGGGTCGCGAAAGCTTCGCCTCCGGCCTGTCCACTGGCACGCAGCGACAAGGTTCCAGCGCCGCAGGGCTTAAGGGTGATAGGGGGAGCAAACAGCCAACCGACCGACCGGCTGCCTGGGTCCCAGACGCCCCCAGCATCCTCTGGCACGCTTACCTGGAAGGTTCTGCAGACCGGTGCCTCAAACTTCAATTCTTGAAGCAGGGCGCTGCGGTATTCCGACCTGTAGTAGTCGTTGAAATACCCCAGCGTGAGGTGCCCCGCGCTGGGCACGGGGATACTCACCTCGCGCCGCTGCGTGAACTCGCCCTCCCAGATGACCCGCGAGTTGAGCGCGACTTCCAGGCGTGGCGCCTCACCGCCGGCCTCCTGACCTTCAGCGGTGAGGCGCAGAGTGCCGGGAGTACAGACGTCCGTGGTCAGCCAGGCGTTCCCCATGAAGCTGTAAGCCTGGTCCGGCAGCGGTTGTGGGGGAGTAGTGGTGGGAAACCCCAGATCGAATCTGGCGCGGGTTGTGCACTCCAGCGACGACGTATCCGATTGAAGGGGCTGGCCTTGCAGGGGAAGGCGCTGGGCTTGCCAGGTCAACAGCGCCGTCAGGGCTACAAGCGGTAGGCCAGCGGCAAGAGATCCGGTGAGGCGCGTCATCGGAGGCTGACCGTCCATTCGTAGGTCGCCAGGGAAACGGCGCTAGCCCCGGCGCGTGCTGGGTAAAGCTGGAGTTGTAGATGCTGTTCGGGCACATTCCGGATATCTCCCGATAGACTCAGATTGCGTTGCGGCCGCTCGGTGGTGTCCAGGGTGGTGACATTCACGACTGAACAGCCCTGGGTGCAACTGCGCAGTACCAGCCGGTACCGCTCTCCAGGCGGCAGGACCCAGCTGCTGTAGACCGTGTAGTCGCGGCTGCTCTCAACCAGAGCTGGTGCCCGGAAGAACAGAAGGGTGCCCGCGAAATCGGACCTGGGAGCAAGGGCGGCGGACCAGACAGGAAAGGCCAGCACTGCCAGCGCCACACCGCCGACCAGTCCCTGAGCCGGGCGGAAGGTTTCGACGCGGGCCAGTTGGATCCCTGCGACGATCCAGAAGAGTTCCCCGAAAAAGGGACTGGGGACCAGCAGGGTGTTGTCTGAAGCGGTGGCGATCAGCAGGCCGATTAACACGGCGCTGCTCAGCGCGTCCTTGAGGCGCAGAGCCGTCCAGACTACGGCACCCAGCAGCGCGAACAGGCCCAGCACGCCCAGCGGCCCAGTCTCGGCCAGTTGCTGGAGGACTCCATTGTGAGCAATCAGCCAGGGGCTTCCCAGGTTTCGGACCCAATCGGGACAGGCCAAGGTGCCGTTCGGACCGATCCAGAGTTCGCAGTATGCGCTGGGTGGTTGCAGGTACCGGCCCAGCAGGTAGGAGCCGACTCCGCTCAGTGGGGCGCTCTGGATGACAGAGAGGGTATTGGCCCACACCAGATCACGGCCATTCGTTTCGAAGTCGAGAAGGCGCCTTGCGAGTTCATCGCCGTTGCGAAGGCCTAGCAGGACCACTCCACTTAAGGCGGCCAGTACTCCCCCGGCCACCAGGGCCAACCGCCGTTCGGCCCGGATCAGGACCCCGACCCCGGCCCCCACCAGGGCTGCCAGCAGCGGCGCGCGGCTGGCCGAGAACAGCAGGATCGCTACACCTGCTGCCCCCAGCAGCAGACGCCAGGCCTTCCTGCCGCTGCCGAACAGGCCCAGCCACAGGCTGCACGCTCCCGCGAGACCCAGGGTGATGGACGTCATGTACGGGTGAGAGAGCCGTTGCCCCAGCAGGGGCAAGCCACTGACGAGCGTCACCGCCACGGCGGTCGCGAATACGGCCAGCAGGCCCAGCCCCAGCGGCATCAGCCGGTCGGACCGCCTAAGCAAGATACCGACTCCGATCAGTCCGGCGATCAGCAGCGTGCGGGCCAGCGCCAGCAGACTCGCCTCCACAGGCGACGGACTGAGCAGCGCCGGAAGCTGTTGACTCACCGCGTAAAAGGCCAGGAGTATCCAGGCCGCCCGGGGGAGGCGGCGCAGGGAAGGCAGGGCCAGCAGGGCGAGGGGAGAGATGACGTAGAGGGGTGCCAGCAACGTCAGCCAGAATCGGGTCCAGCGGGGAGGAGAGGCTTCGGCAGCTATGGGGGCAGACACGCCCAGGACTATAGGGCTCCTGAACTACAATCGGCTTGAAAGCGGAAGGGCGCCGAGCAAGTCGAGCCACTGCTGCCGGATGACCGCCGGGTCGAACCTCAGGGCGTTCTGCCGCGCCTCGGTCCCCATCCGCTCGCGCAGCTCACGGTCCAGCATCAGGGTGCGGACCGCCTGAGCGAACCTGTGCGCGTCCCCATCTGGGACCAACACCCCACCACCCCCGCTCAGGATGGTCCGCGGGCCATGCGGCACGTTGTAGGCCACCACAGGCAGCCCACACGCCTGCGCCTCAATGATGACCATGCCGAATGATTCATAGTGTGAGGGCATCAGGAACACCGACGAAGTCAGGTACGCCTGCTCAATCTCCCGTATGGGTGGGCACAGCTGGACGTTGTCCAGCCCCTCGCGCAGGACCAGGTGCCTCAGGTCAGCCTCCTGCTCGCCCTTTCCGTACAGGTCCAGCGTCCAGTCTGGGAACTCGCGTAGGACCGGAGCCAGCGCCTCGATCAGGCGGTCGAATCCCTTCAAGGGGACGTAGCGCCCCACCGCGATCAGCCGCTTAGCGGTCAGCAGGGCAGGCTCGGCAGGTAAGAAAGGCACTTGGTTGGGGATCACGAACGGGGTCAGGCCCAGCCGCCGTTGAAAGATTTGCTGCTCCGCCTCAGTGAGCACCACCACGTCATCTAGTTGGGAATAGGCGAAGCGTCGCAGCACTTGGGCGATGCGGGGTGCGTCCTTGTAGTTCAGGTGCTCGCACCCGATAAACCGCCCCGGCGTCCCAACTGCCTTGAGTAGCGCCAGCAGAACGTTTGGATTGACGCTCATCCCCAGTGTAGTGGTGTCCGAGGTAAAGGTCAGACGAGAGCGCAGGGCTTTGAGGCTACGGGCGTTCTGGCGGGCGTAGTGGCGCAGGCCGGGGGTGAATGGCACGCCCAGGTGCGTGATCGTCACACGCCCATCTAGCGGGTAGAAGGGCTGGCCCTGTTTGCTGTAGAGGCTGACGATGTTGACCTCGAAGGTGTCCGCGAGGCTGTTGGCGAGGTTGACCGCCGCCCGCTCGACCCCTCCGGGCGGCGTGATGTTGTAGATGACGATTGAAATCCTGTTCATGTTTTGTGTGAGAGTAGCGCGGGGCCTGTCATCAAGTGCCATATGCTGGTTCATTTCCACCCACAATCAATCCTGACCTTACAATCCTGTGAGTGCAAGATGAAGCCTCGTCTGTGTGGTACAGGCTTACTTGTGAACAGGTTGTCAGAAATCCCTGGCTTGATGGGGGATACTAAGCGCCTTGATGGGGGATACTAAGAGCATTGTGCAGGTCTCCTGTAATGGGGATCATGCCTCTCCCCGGAGATGACAATGACGAATATTTTCACAACATCCCCTCCTTCCACCCAGCCCGCCGCTTTTCCCGGCTGGCCCGTTTTCGAAGCTGATGAGGTCCACGCGGTCACCGACGTTCTCATGTCTGGCAAGGTCAATTACTGGACCGGCAGTGAGGCGCGCGAGTTCGAGCGCGAGTACGCCGAGTATCTGGGCGTGCGGCACGCTATCGCGCTGCACAACGGCACGCTGGCCCTCGAACTGGCGCTGTATGCCTTTGGAATAGGGGAGGGGGATGAGGTTATTACAACCAGCCGAACCTTCATCGCCTCAGCGAGCGCAGCGGTGATGCGCGGCTGCGTGCCGGTGATCGCGGACGTGGACCCCGGCTCCCAGAACATGACGGCCGAAACCATTCGGCCGCTTATCACGCCGAGGACCCGGGCCATCATCGCCGTGCATCTGGCGGGTTGGCCCTGCGACATGGACCCCATCATGAAACTGGCTCGTGAGCATGACCTTGTGGTCATCGAGGACTGCGCGCAGGCGCACGGGGCTTACTACAAGGGCCGCCCAGTCGGAAGCATCGGGCATGCCGGAGCCTTCTCCTTCTGCCAGGACAAGATCATTACCACCGGAGGCGAGGGCGGCCTGCTCGCGCTGAACGATACCGAGGTTTGGAAGAAGGCCTGGGCCTATAAGGACCACGGCAAGAGCTACGACGCCGTGTATGAACGCGAGCATCCCCCGGGCTTTCGCTGGCTGCACGAGTCGTTTGGCACCAACTGGCGGATGCTGGAGGTCCAGGCAGCCATTGGACGGTTGCAACTGCGGAAGTTGCCCGAGTGGATCTTGCGGCGCCGTGCGAACGCCGCTGTCCTGACCGAGCGTTTTTCCCGTTACCCGGCGTTGCGCCTGACGCTCCCGGACCAGGACGTGCATCACTCGTATTACAAGTACTACGTGTTCGTGCGGCCCGAACACTTGCGGGAGGGCTGGGACCGCGACCGGATTATGAATGCCATCAGCACCGAAGGGGTGCCCTGCTTCAGCGGCTCCTGCTCGGAGATCTATCTGGAAAAAGCTTTTCAGGACGCCGGATACGGTCCATCCGAGCGACTGCCGGTCGCCAGGGATCTGGGTGAGACCTCCCTGATGTTCCTGGTCCACCCGACCCTCACACTAGAGGATATGGAGCGGGTGGCCGACGTCGTGGACAGCGTGCTGGCCCAGGCGCAGCAGAACTGAACGTATGAATCTAACCGCCTCCAAGTTCCTGCTTGACCTTGCTCTGTGGGGCGCGTCGGGCCTACTCGCCTACGCCTTTCGCAAGCCGGGCCTGATCACCGTGGGCATTCCGGTCAATGTCTGGGGCTATCTGCTGCTCAGCGTGCTGGTAATGGTTGCACTTGAAGCCCGCTACGGTCTGCATCGCCAGACCTGGCAGCGGGTGGGCATTCTTGACCTGAACGTGCTGGCACGGGCTGCAGCGCTCGCCACGCTGGTCATGTTCGCCCTGGGCTTCATCTTCCAGACGTGGCTGCAACTGCCGCGCAGCGTGCCGGTACTGGCGGGCGTGCTGGGCTTCGTGCTGATGGGGGGGGTGCGCCTGGCCGCCCGTCTGGCGAGCGAGCGGGTCCGACTTCGGGCCGGGCCGCAACGCCAGCGTGTGCTGATCGTGGGGGCGGGCGAGGCAGGCACGCTGATCGCCCGCGAGATGCAGCGCCACCCCGAGGCAGGCCTGGAACCCATCGGCTTTCTGGACGATGGGCCGGGTAAGACCCGTAAGCGGGTGCTGGGGCTGCCGGTGTTCGGTCGGGTGGACGAGCTGGTCGAGGTGGCCCGCCGCGAGGACGCGCAGGAAATTCTGATCGCCGTGCCGTCGGCCACCGGAGACTTCGTACGCCGGGTGGTCGACCTCGCGCGCGACGCGGGGCTGCGCTACCGCATCATTCCCGGCGTCTTCGAGATCCTGTCGGGCGACGTGAACCTCCAGCAGATTCGTGACGTGAATCTCGAAGACCTGCTGCGCCGTCCGCCCGTGCGGCTCAACACCGGGGAGATTGCCGGGTATCTGCGCGGCCGCGTGGTGCTGGTAACAGGAGCAGGCGGCAGCATCGGCTCCGAGCTGGTGCGGCAACTGGTCAGCTTTGCCCCCGCCAAGATTCTGCTGTTCGGGCGGGGCGAGAACAGCATCTTCGGAATTCAGCAGGAGCTGCTCCGCAACTGGCCCGACATCGAGCAGGTGGGCCTCATCGGGGATGTCCGCGACGAGGCCCGCCTGCGCGCCGTTTTCGCGCGCTACCGCCCCGAGGTGGTCTTTCACGCGGCGGCCCATAAGCACGTGCCACTGATGGAGGAGGCGCCCTCCGAGGCGATCCTCAATAACGTGGTCGGCACGCAGAATGTGGTTGAACTTTGTCTGGAATTCGGCGTGGGCCGTCTGGTGAACGTTTCCACCGACAAGGCGGTCAATCCGACCAGCGTGATGGGCGCTTCCAAGCGCGTCGCGGAGATGGTGGTCTCTGCTGGCGCGGCCCGTGCCCGCGAGACGCAGGCGTTTGTGTCCGTGCGCTTCGGCAACGTGCTGGGCAGCCGGGGCAGCGTAGTGCCGACCTTCATGGCGCAGATTCGCGCTGGTGGCCCCATCACCGTGACGCATCCGGAGATGGTGCGTTATTTCATGACCATCCCGGAGGCGGCGAGGTTAGTTCTTCAGGCGGGAGGCCTGGCCGAGAACGGCAAGGTCTACGTGCTGAACATGGGGGACCCGGTCAAGATCTCGGACCTGGCGCACGATGTGATCCGCCTCAGCGGTGCCCGCAACGTGGACGTGGTCTACAGCGGCATTCGTCCAGGCGAAAAGCTTTACGAGGAACTCCTAACCAGCGGCGAGGGCGTGGGCGCAACTACCCACAGCGAGATCTACAGCGCGCAGCTAGGCCAGGTCGATTCGCAAAGCATCGGGCAGGCGGTGCGGACGCTGCGCACCTATGCCGAGCGAGGCGATTACGCAGCTGTTCGTCAGATGCTGAACCGTTTGATTCCCGAGAACAAGTTCGGGAGGGTGCAGTGAGAGGGCCGCGCTTCCTGCTGACCGGTGGACGCCGTCAAGGCGCTAAGCCGCGGTCGCTGTTGCTGGATATGGTCGCACCTTCCCACAGGGAACTGCACGTAACCAACGCGACTCAGGTACTGGAAGGGATGTACCACGAACGCCCCAAAGTGATCGTCCACGCAGCAGCATAGTCCAATGTCAGTGGTGCCAAGGAGGACCGGGAGACACGTTGGCGGGCGAATGTGGAAGGCACTGGCGCTGCGCCTGAAGTCGCCATGAACACCCACGTGGGGCGAGCAGGTTAGCCTCAGACCATGAACGCCACCGACCTGCTCTCTCCCGACCGCTACCCCGGCCTCAATCTTCAGCTGCACGAGGACGGCATTCTGGAGATCGTCATCCGCAACGAGCGGACCCTGAACTCGGTCAATGCCGAGGCCCACCGCGCCCTGACCTACATCTGGCGGGACATCGACGCGGCGCAGGGGGTGCGCTGTGTCCTGATCCGTGGCGAGGGCCGGGGATTTTCCTCGGGTGGTGACTTCGAGCTGATCGAGGAGATGAGCCAGGACTTCACGGCGCTGGCCCGCGTCTGGCGTGAGGCGCGTGACTTGGTGTACAACGTCATCAACTGCGGCAAGCCCATCGTCAGCGCCATTCACGGGCCCTGTGTGGGCGCGGGGTTAGCGGTTGCGCTGCTCTCCGACGTGAGCGTGGCGGCCAAAACGGCCCGCATTCTGGACGGTCACGTGCGGCTGGGCGTGGCGGCTGGCGACCACGCCGCGATCATCTGGCCGCTGCTGTGCGGGCTGAACAAGGCTAAATACCACCTGATGACCGGCGAACCGGTCAGCGGCGAGGAGGCCGAGCGTATCGGACTGGTCAGCCTGTGCGTCGAGGACGATCAGCTGCTCGACCGGGCCTGGAAGGTCGCCCGCACCCTGGCCTCGGGCAGCCCCACCGCCGTGCGCTGGACCAAGTACGCGCTGAACAACTGGCTGCGCGCCATGGGTCCCACCTTCGATGCCAGCCTCGCTCTGGAGTTTCTGGGCTTTACTGGACCCGACGTGCGTGAAGGGCTGTCGAGCCTGCGGGAGAAGCGCGCGCCGAACTTCATGCCCGACGCGCCGATCTGACACCCTGTTCCCTCGACAGGAACTCCCGGTCGACCGGGAGGCAGGGGCAGTATTGTGAGGCGAACAGCCATTACACAGATGGCATCCTCAGGAGGGATACCCATGACGAATAAGCAACCCGTTCGTGTGGCCGTGACTGGTGCGGCCGGTCAGATTGGTTATAGCCTGCTGTTCCGCATTGCTGCCGGCGACATGCTGGGCAAGGACCAGCCCGTGATTCTGCAGCTGCTGGAAATCACCCCGGCGCTCAAGGCGCTGCAGGGCGTCGTGATGGAACTGCGCGACGGTGCCTACCCGCTGCTGGCCGACGTGGTGACCAGCGACGATCCCCTGGTGGCCTTCAGGGACGCCGACTACGCCCTGCTGGTGGGCGCCATGCCCCGCAAGGCCGGCATGGAGCGCGGCGACCTGCTGGGTGCCAACGGCGGCATCTTCAAGCCCCAGGGTCAGGCGCTGAATCAGGTGGCCAGCCGTGGCGTCAAGGTGCTGGTCGTAGGTAACCCCGCCAATACCAACGCCCTGATCGCGCAGCAGAATGCGCCGGACCTGAACCCCAAGCAGTTCACTGCGATGGTCCGTCTGGACCACAACCGCGCCATCTCCCAGCTGGCCGAGAAGACCGGGCAGCCGGTGAGCGCGATCAAGAACATTACCATCTGGGGCAACCACTCCTCGACCCAGTACCCGGATCTTTCCCAGGCGACCGTCGGCGGCCAGCCGGCGCTGGATCTGGTGGACCGCAGCTGGTATGAGCAGGAGTACATCCCCACCGTGGCCAAGCGCGGCGCCGCCATCATCGAGGCGCGCGGGGCCAGCAGCGCGGCCAGTGCAGCCAGCGCGGCCATCGACCATATGCGCGACTGGGCGCTGGGCACTCCTGAAGGCGAGTGGGTCAGCATGGGCATTCCCAGCGACGGCAGCTACGGCGTGCCCGAGGGCCTGATCTACGGCTTCCCGGTCACCGTCAAAAACGGTGAGTACCAGATCGTGCAGGGCCTGGAGATCAGCGAGTTCAGCCGCGGCAAGATGGACGCCACCGCCGGGGAACTTGAGGAAGAGCGTGACGAGATCCGCAAGCTCGGCCTGATCAGCTGAGCACTCAGGGCTAAGGAGGGGTGGGGCCTGCGGGTCTCACCCCTCTTTTTTTCCGCGTGCTTGAATCGGGGTATGGCGCACCTGCGGTTTCTGATTCCGGCCCTGCCTCCCGGCACGCCGCCGGGCACCCTGTTTCTGACTGGCGAGCACCGTGGCTGGATCAGCAACCCCGAGGGCTGGACCTTTGACCAGAGTGGTGAAGGCGCCATGCTGGACACGGAGGTCGATCCGGGCACGCTGCTGAGCGTCAAGGTCCGGTTGCAGCTTCCTGATAACCACGTGCTGGAAGAAGGAGACGCCTGGGGCGGGCGTGCCCCGGCGCATACCGTGACCGTGCAGGAGCATGGGGGTGTGGTGACCCTGAACCTGGAAGGCTGGCAGGACGACCGCGAGGGCAGGGACAGGCCCAGGCAGTCCAGACCGCCGCGTATGGAGTGGAACCTAACTGCGCCCTGGGGTGAGCAGACCGTGCGCCTGTGGTGGCCGGAGGGTCACGATGGCCGTGAGCTGCCGCTGCTGGTCATGCACGACGGACAGAACGTCTTTGATGAGGCTCCCAGCTTCTCGGGACAGAGCTGGCAGGCCGCAGACGCCGCGCAGGCCCGTGCCGAGGCAGGTCAGCCCTGCCTGATTGCGGCGCTGACCGTCGGTGCGGAGCGCAGCCGCCGCTACGTGCCGTTTGCCTTCGAACTCAACGAGTTCAGGCCCGGGGCCGACGAGTACCTCGACTGGATCGAGACGGAACTGCTGCAGGCATTGGCGGAAGCTTTTGGACCAGTGCCGCCTGAACGCCGCGCCCTGGCTGGGTCCTCTTTCGGCGGGCTGGTCACGCTGTACGGTGGACTACGGCACCCGGAAGCTTTCGGAACGCTGGGGGTCTTCAGCCCGGCGGTCTGGCCGGACGATTTTGCCCTGCTGCGATGGATGGAAGGCCGCACGGCACCCGACACACGTGTGTGGCTGGATATGGGAGACCACGAGGCCCACACCGTGGCTGAGGCGACCGAGGTGGTTCACCTGACCCACGAGTTGGGAGCAGCGCTTCAGCCGCAAGTGGCCGAAGTTCAGGTCACCATCGGCGAGGGCCACTGGCACGACGAGGCCGCCTGGGCCGCGAGGTTCCCCGCCTTCCTGACCTGGTGGCTGTCTGGTCTGGTGCCGGCACAGGGCGCTGGATCATCAGCCCTTGCCCGCTAGAGTGCCGGTATGACCCTCTGGAATCGCACGGCACAGGACCTGCTTGAGGCCACCACCAGCCATCAGCCCACACCGGGGGGTGGGTCGGTGGCGGCGCTCAGTGGAGCCTTTGGGGTGGGACTGGTGTGCATGGCCCTGAACATCACCCGGCGCAAGCGGCCCGAGCAGGCTGCGGCTCTTCTGGGGCCGCTGGAAAGTCTGCTGGGGCTTCAGGCCGAACTGCGCACGCTGGCCGACCAGGACGTGCAGGTGTTCCGGGCGTATGTAGACGCCACCCGGCTTCCCAAAGACACCAACGAGGACAGGCAGGCCCGGCGCGTGGCCCTGGACCGCGCCGGTCAGCAGGCCCGGGACGTGCCGCTGCGGGTGGCCCAGGTGGCCGTCGAGGGGCTGACCCTGGCTGCTGAAGTGCTGGAGCAGATCCACCCCGAGGTGCAGAGCGACGTGGGTGCCGGAGCCGGCCTGCTGCTGGGCAGCCTGCACGCCAGTCTGCTGACGCTGGACATCAACCTGCGTCACCTGGACGAGGAGCCGCGGCGGACCCTGGAGGAACTGCGTGACCGGTACGGGGCGCGCGGTGAGGTGCTGGCGACACAGGTCCTGGCCCGCACCCGTGAACTCCTGCAGTAGGGCAGGAGTTCACGGGACACGCACAGTTCCCGGGCCGGAGCGTGTGGCAGCATGCGGGACGTGATCACAACTTATCCGGAGTCCCGCAGGGACGATCAGGTAGACGTCTACCAGAACGCGGCCGGCGAGGCCGTGCAGGTGCCCGATCCTTACCGCTGGCTCGAAGACCCGGACAGCCCGGAAACACAGGCCTGGGTCGCGGAGCAAAACCGCGTGACCCAGGCTTTTCTGGCCAGCCTCCCGGCGCGCGACGCCTACCGTGAGCGCCTGACCGGGCTGTGGGACTACCCCCGCGAGGGCGCGCCCTGGAAAAGGGGAGAACACTACTTCCGGCACTTCAATCCCGGGCTGCTCAATCAGCCGGTGCTGGAGGTGGCGACCAGCCCCACGGGACTGTGGCGGACACTGCTGGACCCCAACACCCTGAGCAGTGACGGCACGGTGGCCCTGGGCAGCGCCTCGGTCAGCCGTGACGGCCGGCGGTTGGCTTATGGCACGCAGAGCGGTGGCAGCGACTGGATGACGTGGCAGGTGCGGGACGTGGCGGGCGGGCAGGACCTGCCCGACCAGCTGACGTGGAGCAAATTCAGTGGCGCGGCGTGGCTGCCCGACGGGAGCGGCTTCTACTACGCCGCGTATGACGCTCCTCAGGATGGCGGGGCACTGACCAGCACCAACCGCCACCAGCGCCTGATGCTGCACCGCCTGGGGTCCGCTCAGGCGGAGGACACGGTGATCATCGAGCGCCCGGACGAGCCCGACTGGGGCTTTCGTGCCGAGGTCACGCACGACGGCCAGTACCTCGTGGTGCACGTCTGGAAGGGCACCGATCCCAGGAATCTGCTGTGGGTGCGGCCTTTGCATTCAGACGGGCCGTTCACCGAACTGGTCAGCGACTTCCACGCCTCCTACCGCCTGATCGGCAACGACGGTCCGCTGCTGTACGTGCAGACCACAGCCGACGCTCCACGCGGACGGATTCTGACCTGGAACGTAGAGACTGGCGAGCAGCGCGAGATCATCCCGGAAGGACCCAACGCCCTGCAGGAGGACTTCACCGTTCTGGTGCCCGGCGGCCTCCTGACGGTGGCCCTTCACGACGCCAGCCACCGCCTGACCCTGCATACCCGGACCGGCGAGGTCCGCCGCGAACTGCCGCTCCCGGGCCTGGGCGCGGTCGTCAGCCTGAATGCGCTGCCCGATGATCCGGAAGTGTTCCTGGCCTTCACATCCTTCCTGAGCCCTGCCACGCCCTACCGGCTGAGCCTGCCCGAAGGAACCTTCGAGTCTCTCTCGGACGTAGCCCCGGCTTTTGACGCCTCGGCGTTCGAGGTTACCCAGGAGTTCGCTGTCAGCCTGGACGGCACACGCGTCCCCATGTTCATCGTCGCGCGCCGCGGCCTGAACCGTGACGGGCGCAATCCCACCCTGCTCTACGGCTACGGTGGCTTCGGGATCAGCCTGACGCCGGCTTTCAATCCGTCGCGTCTGGCCTGGCTGGAGCGCGGCGGCGTGTACGTGCAGGCCAACCTGCGCGGTGGCGGCGAATACGGAGAGGACTGGCATCAGGCCGGAACCCTTGGCGACAAACAGAACGTCTTCGATGACTTTATTGCCTGCGCCGAGCACCTGATTGCTAGCGGGGTGACCAGTCCGGCCCACCTGGGCATCCAGGGCGGCAGCAACGGCGGTCTGCTGGTGGGCGCCTGCATGACCCAGCGCCCGGACCTGTTCGCGGCGGTCGTGCCCCAGGTTGGGGTGCTGGACATGCTGCGCTACCACCTGTTCACCATCGGCTGGGCCTGGGCCAGCGATTACGGCCGCAGCGACGACCCGGACATGCTCGGTACGCTGCTGGCCTACTCGCCGCTGCACAACCTGCGTGCCGCGGCCTACCCGGCCACGCTGATCACCACCGGTGACCACGACGACCGCGTGGTGCCGGCCCACTCCTTCAAGTTCGGTGCGCAGCTTCAGCGCTGCCAGACCGGGACAGCGCCCACCCTGCTGCGCATCCAGACGCGTGCCGGTCATGGGGCGGGCAAGCCCACCCGGCTGGTCATCGAGGAGGCCGCCGATATCTGGGCCTTCCTGGAGCATCACCTGAAGCTACAGTCAGGACAGGCCACGTCAAGCTGAGTTCAGCGGCGTCGGGCTGGCTTGTGTGATCCGCTGTCAGGTTGCTGGGTTCTTCCCTCAGCATCTGGCGGGGACGGCCAGACCTGAGCAGGCGTGCTTTCCTCATTATGGTGGGGATCAGCGTGGTGGAGTCTGTGCTTTTCAGCTCCACCACGCCGAGGCTTGTCAGTGGGCCAAGGGTGGCCTTGCGGATCATGATCGGTAGCGTTGTTCTGTCCCATGTTCTGGGCACGCTGTCCCATCCGGCCGCTGGCAACTGAATTCGCGCGATCAAAGCCGCCACACAGGAGCAATAACTTCAGTTGGTAGGGGCCAATACTGCGCTTGCTAAATCAGCCTGCCCCGCAGAAGGTCCCAGGTCAGAAAGAACACCACCACGAAGATAATATTTAGGATCACACGTTCCCACCGCACGAACCCCATCCGCCGGATCCAGATGCTGAACGGCAGGGACAACACCATAAATACCAGGAAGCGGATCCAGTACTCGCTGTTCATGATTCGGGCTCGCGGGACGGTAAACGCGTTTTCCTGTGATGCGGCATTCCTCCTACTGTAATTCAGGGCTGAGCGCTTCATGGCCCGGCAACTACAAACTGCTGCGCTTGACAGTTCCGGCCCCCCCCAGTAAAGTAAGCGAGCCTGAAACGCGCCCGTGCGCGGGCGGAATTACCAAAGTGTGCCGAGGTGGCGGAATTGGTAGACGCACTAGTTTCAGGGACTAGCGCCGCGAGGTGTGTGGGTTCAAATCCCATCCTCGGCACCACAAAGGAACTCCCCAGTCTGAAAGGACTGGGGAGTTCGCTTGTTCTGTCCATGGTCGCGCAGGCTGCCTGCTGAGGCTCTTAAAGCTGGAACATCTCGACCATCTGAGGAGAAAGCAGGTTGTGGACACTCAGATGGTGGGGCCTTCGCCCCGTATTCAGCCTTGCTCCGAGGACCTGCAGTCCTGAGGCGACTCACCTGAGCAGGCAGCCGAGAATTCCAGTCTCTGACTTCTGCTCAGGAGACCGAACTCCGGCGCACGGGGCGGGCCCGGACCCGTTCGTACACCGCTTCCAGGTCGGCGGCACGTGACAGCAGGTCGTACTGTGCGGCGCTGTGTCGGGCCTGGTTTTGCCAGACTGGCAAAGTCGCAGGGCTCAGCGCCTGCAGTAGCCCGGAGGCCAGGTCGCTGTGGGTGGCGTCCCGTACGGTGCCGTTCACGCCTTCCTGAATCAGGTCCAGCGCCGCGGGGCTTCGGGCAGCGACCAGCGGCGCCCCGGCAGCCAGCGCCTCGATCATGCTCATCGGCAGCACCTCACTGGTGCTGGCGGTCAGGAACACGTCGGCGGCGGCCAGCGCTTCGGGAACGCGTGAGTACGCCACCGGCCCGGTGAAGGTCACGCCTTCTGGTGCCGTGAGCTGCGCCTGGGTGCGGCTGGGACCGTCCCCGACCACCAGCAGGCGCAGCTCCGGGCGGCTGGCGCGTGCCTGATCGAAGGCGCGCAGCATCATGCTCAGGTTCTTCTCGGGAGCCAGCCGGCCCAGGTACATCACCAAGGGAGCGTCCGCCGGCACATGAAATTCGGTGCGGAAAGCCTCTCCCTGGGCGGCGCGGAAAGCCCCGAGGTCCACCGGATTCGGAAACAGCTCGACGTGACCGCCGTAGCCGTATTCACGCAGCATGTCCACCATAGCCTGCCCCGGGGCCAGCACCACGTCGACCCGCCGCGCGAACGCCGCCACGTGGGGCCGCACCACTGCCCGGCTGACCCGCTTGGGCACCGGGGCGTAGTGCAGGTACTGCTCGTACTGCGTATGGGCCGTGTACACCACCGGCGCTCCGCTCAGCCGAGACCAGGTGCGCGCGAGTTGCCCGGCCAGAAACGGGTGCATGGTGTGCACCACGTCCAGGTCACGCAGTGGTAACCGGGAGGTGAGCAGCGGGCCCGGGGCCAGCATGACCGGGTAGTCGGCCGGGGCACCCAGGGCCCGTGCGCCGGCAAAGGAACTGTTCAGCCGGTAGACGCCTTCCTCATGCGGGGGCATCTGTGGGTGGCGAGGCGCGAAGATGCGGACCTCGTGCCCACGCTCCCGCAGGCCGCGCGCGAACAGTGCCGTGCTGGTGGCCACGCCATTTCGGGACGGCAGATAGGTGGCGGTGACAATCCCGACTCGCACGATGGGCCTAGTCTACCCCGGGCGCGCGGCCTGCCTGATGGCTGCCCGGTATGCTCGGCGCATGAGTGCTTCCCTGACTTCGCCTTTGATCATTCCCTGCGTGGACATCCAGTCCGGCCGCGCCGTGCGCCTGTACGAAGGTGACCCCGAGCGTGAAACGGTGTATTTCGAGTCTCCGCTGGACGCCGCGCGCCACTGGGTCGGGCGCGGCGCCGGACTGGTTCACCTGGTGGATCTGGACGCCGCGACCGGTCGTGGTGAGAACCGTGAGGTGATCCGCCAGATTACCGGGGAACTGGGCGTGCCGGTCGAGGTGGGAGGGGGCATCCGGGACCGGGACACCGCCGAGGAACTGCTGCGCGCGGGTGTTCACCGGGTGGTGATCGGCACGGCGGCAGTCCGGAGCCCGCAGTTGGTGGCCGACCTGATCGCCGCACACGGCCCCGAGCGGGTGGTGGTCAGCCTGGACGCCCGTGGCCTGGAAGTGGCCACCCACGGCTGGGCCCAGGGCAGTGGAGTCAACGTGGCCGAACTGACGCCGGGGCTGGCCGACGCGGGCCTGGAACTGCTGATCTTCACCGATGTGACCCGTGACGGCACCCTCAGGGGCCTGAACCGCGAACTGATGCGGCAGGTGCGGCAGCTGTGGATCAACACCCTGATCGTGGGTGGTGGCGTGGCCAACGTGGATGACGTGCGGCTGCTTCAGGAGGAACGCATCGAGGGCGCCATCGTGGGCCGCGCGATCTACGAAGGCACCCTGCCCTACCCCGTGACTCTGGAAGGCTGAATCGGGTTAGGGTCCGGCTGCGCAGAGAAAGCCTCAGATATAGGGAACAACCCGGCGGGACAAAGAGAGGATTGCTGGCCCAGAGGGCAGGTCCGGATCCCATCGGAAGCCTGGTCCGGCGAAGGGCTGGAGACGACAGAAGGTGTCTGCTGAGCCCAGGGGTCCTGGTGATCGGCCCGGACCCTGGCATGAAAACGGAGCCGCCTCTTTGCGGCTCCACGCAGCTCTAATCGTTACTTTTTGGGTTTGCCGTTCAGGCCCACGAGTTGCAGCACCAGCACCGTCGGAATGGCCAGCAGCGCACTCATGGCGTTCCAGACGGCACCGGCCACGCTGGGCAGCAGCCCTGCCGGCCTGGCTGGCTGGCGGCGCTTGACGCGGCGGGCAAAGGGCCAGCGGGTGGTGCCTGGAACGTCTGCGGCAGGTGCTTTGCCCTTTCCTGCGCCGCCCACGACCCGGCCCCGCGAATCGCGGACCGGCTGATCTGCATTCGCTGCAGAAGCCTGTTCTTCCGCGCTGGGCGTGGGGTCTATCCGGGCGCCCTTCTGGGCCAGAGCCATCTTCTTGGACGTGTTGGCGGCGCCACCGGCGTGCGAGCCGTACTTCTGCGAGTACACCCAGGTGACTTCCGCACCGAAGAAGAAGATCATGCCGCTGTAATAGATCCACAGCAGCAGTGCCACCAGCGCACCGGCCGCTCCGAAGGCACTCCCTGGAGCGGCACGTCCGAAATAAAGGCCAATGGCGATCTGCCCCAGGGTGAACAGCGCCGCCGTAATGGCACCACCCACCAGGACCTCGCGCCACTCCAGCTGCACACTGGGCAGGAACTTGTAGATGGCGGCAAACACTGGCGTCAGGAACAGGGCGGACAGGGCAAAAGTCAGCAGCCGGACCAGGATCGTGCCGGCTCCGAACCGCGCGCCCAGGTCATTGGCGATGGCCGACAGGTAGGTGTTGAGCCCCAGAAACACAAACAGCAGCAGGCCGATCAGCACGATCATCAGGAATGAGATCAGGCGCGTGCGGACCATGTGCATGATCCCTTTGGGTGGTCCTGGGTCGGCGCCCCACATGCTGTTCAGGGCGTCTTGCAACTGTACGAACAGGCCGGTGGCCCCCATGAACAGGGTAATGAAGCCGAAAATGCTGGCGATCAGCGTGCCCTTGTGCAGGGCGTCCTCCTGGGGCACCAGCGAGCGCAGGAAGGTGGCCGCGTCAGCGCCGAGCTCTCTGGCGAGCATGCCGCTTGGCCCGAAGAGCTGGTTCACGACTTCCTCGTTGGTCAGGAAGCGCCCGGCGATGGCCACGGCGAACAGCAGCAGAGGCGCCACACTGAACATGGCGTAGTAGGCAATGGCCGCAGCCAGCCGGGGAGCCTTGTCCTGCCCGAAGGCCTGCGCGGACTCCTTGATTACCGTGAACAGGTCGGCCGGTCGCATGGCCTGCTGCCTTGGCCTGGACGCGGGGCGGACGGGAGCAGCTGTCATCTTGGCAGTGTACGGGCCGCGTCAGCCGGCTTCCCTAACCACCAGTTGAGGGAATTCCCATCCCGCACCAGCAGGCCCAGGGTGCCGACCTGCTCTTGTGTGAAGGCCGTTTCCGGAATCGGCACCGGATAGCCGCAGCCGGTATGCCGGTGCAGGGCGCCCGTCAGGCCGGCCGGCAGCCGGACTTCAGAACGGGTCCGCAGGTCTGCCAGCCGCAGGCCATAGAAGCTGCCCCCGCACCCGTCACCTTCACCCTCACTCAGCAGGACATACCGGCGGTCCGGAGCCAAGGCCTGCGGGCTCAGGCCCCGGTAGGGACCGGTCAGCGTGGGGCGAAGGGTCACGCCTGGGCCCATGGTGCCCTTGCTGGGGTCCAGTAGGTAGAGACTGACCTCCCTCTGCTCGGGAACGCCAGGAATGGGGCGTGTGGTCATGCGCAGGAGGGCCCTGCCATCCAGGCTGGGCTGAAACCAGGCTGACCATTCCTGACGCCAGGGCTCCTGCCACTGCACCTTTCCTGCTGGATTCAGGCCCCGCAGCCGCACAAGCTGAACGCCGCCCTCCGAGGTCTGCCGCTGTTCCTGAACCCACAGGTCCGCACGCAAAGGCCGGGTGGCCGGGGGAAGCGACACTCGCTCGCCGGTGCGGACGTTCCAGGCCAGACCCTGCCACAGGCCACTGGGGCTGTGATCACTGAGCCGGGCAAAGGCGAGGCGCTGGTCGGCTGTAATGGCCAGTTCGGTCGGGGTGCTGCTGGCCGCCCAGCGGTGGAGGGTTCGGCCGGCAGCGTCCAGCAGTTCCACCGACCGGTGGCGGCCCAGGACGAAGTGCCGCTCGTCGGCGCTTGCTGCCAGCTGGACAACGGTGCCCTCGCGGACGCCACCCAGCCGAACGCTCCGACCCCCGCGGGTCAGCACTCGCAGTTCACTCTGGCCGAGACCGGTGTCCAGCGCCACGAGCGCACTCTGCCCCTTCAGGGGCGTGAAGGCGGTCACTGCGGCTCCCAGCGGCCTCACAAAACGGCCGTCACTGACCCGGTGCACTTCCGGCACGTTTCCTCCGCGCACCGTCAGAAACAGCGTGCCGTTCGGTGAGGGCACCGCGGAGCGCAGGTTCTCCGTAGCAGGTATGCTCCAGATGGCCTGTGGACTGCTGAGGTTCCAGAGCCTCAGGAGGTGGGGGGTGGAACCGCCCGTCTCTGTGTCCAGGTCCGAGGTGGCCGTCAGCAGACGGTCCTTTCCGGCCCAATGGACCTCCGGGGGGCTGTCGGCTGTTCCGGCCCGGCCCGGCAGTTGCCTGGAGCGGACGCGCGGTGGGGAGTCCTTCAGATTGATCAGGTCCAGCCACAACTGGGCATTCGGGTCATAGCCAGCGTTTTTCTGCACCAGTCTGAGCACCGCGACAAACCGTCCGTCCGGGCTGGGCTCCAGGTCCATGACCTGGCCGGCCGGAAGGGTGGCCTGCGCGGGCCGCCCCTGGCGGTTCCCTGCCTGCACGGTGGCCCGACCGTCCTGCATCCGTTCGACCCGGGCCGCGTAGCGTCCATTGGCTCCGCTGCACCCTGCTGGATGCGCCCGCGTGCTCTGGCAGATATCGCCCAGGACGGCCGTTCCGTTTTCCTGCAGGGTGAAGGCTGTCTGATAGGGCTGCCCATCCTTATGGCCCTGTGCACGAATAAAGGGGCCGTGCAGGCGGCCGTCAGCCCGGTAGCCACCGAGCGTCAGGCGGGGGCCATTGGCCAGGACCGCGTCCGGCAGGGTGGACGGCGCTCTGACCTCCTGCCGGGAGAGGAGCTGACCGGTCTGGACATTCCAGTGCTGCAACACGCGCGCGCCGTCCAGGGTGTAGGCGCTACCGTCCGGTGCCCACGCCAGCCCGCCCGCAGGACCGCCCAGATCGCCGGGCGTGCCGAAGGTGCCGGCGGCGTGACCGGGAATACGCGCACTCCCGGCCAGGGTCAGGGCCGATGCCGCTGGACTGGCCACCAGCATGACACCAGGCAGTGAAAGGGTCAGCAGGGTCGCAGTGCGTAGGCGCATGGCTTCAGGGTAGGGCCCCCGGGAAAAGGACAGTGAATGATTTACCCTGGCTGAATGCGCCCCATTCCTGCTGGCTTCACGCAGACGCTGACCGTGACGGTGACCGATGAGATGACGGTCGAGTTCGGAGAGCTCGGCAAACTTCATCCGGTGTACGCCACCTACTGGATGGCCCGTCATTTCGAGGAAGCCGGTCGCAAGATCATCCTTCCCTTTCTAGAAGTTGGAGAAGGCGGCATCGGCACCCAGGTGGACGTTACCCATACCGCTTCGGCCCTGCCGGGAATGACCGTCACGGTGACCGCGACCTTCGACCGCACGGATGGTCGGCGCATTCACGCCAATATGCGGGCCGTCAACCAACTTGGCGACGAGATCGGTACCGGCACGACCACGCAGATGGTGCTGCCGCAGGAAAAGATCGACGCGAACTTTGACCGCCTGCGCGAGCGCTGGGCCGCAGGCGGGAAATGAGACCGCAGGGCAGGTTCCTGGCAGAGCCATACGCGAGGCTGAAAACGCCTGGAGAGAACGGGAATTGTCCCGAAAGCCTGTCCACTGCAGAGTTCTTCCGATGACTGTTGATGCGGCTCATGAGGTATGCCCTGGCAATAGGCGCTGTGCTGATTGCAGGGGCCGGTAATTACTTTTTTGGCTGGCCAGGATGGACAGTGCTTATCCTGCTGCTGATTACAGGTGCTGTGTTCCACAGGTTCTACGTGTAGGTCTACCAGATACCTGAGGTTGCGCTGGACGTTGTATCGCGGAGCGTGACCTGGCAACACCCGTGGAAAGCAGACAGACTTTCCCCAGGCTCTCAGAGGCCCGGAGACGCCAGCAGTTCCGGATGGCTGTGCTTGCGCCTGCGAGCCAGATGCTCTGTCTCCTCATAACCCACACTGCGTCCATCTTCTGCTCCCCTCAGGCATTCTGTTCACCGCCTGAACAGGGAGTTGTCCGCCCTGCCGGGCCCCCACTCACGTCTGAACCTCGTTCAATATCAGACGGGTATTCTTGTGCGGTTATGCCCGACACGCCCCCGGTCTCCCGCTATTACGACGTCAAACGCAATGAAAACGGACAGCGTTACATCGACGTATACGTCAACGGCCTGGCCCTGCTGCAAAATCCGCTGCTGAACAAGACGACCGCCTTCACCCCGCAGGAGCGTAGAGAACTGGGCCTGGAGGGATTGATTCCGCCGCACGTCAGCACCTTCGAGGAACAGAAGCAGCGCACCTACCTGCGCTACCTGCGTCAGGCCACCGACCTGGAAAAGCACGAATATCTGCGCGCCCTGCAGGACCGCAACGAGGTGCTGTTCTACGCGGTGCTTGAAGACCACCTGGAAGAGATGCTGCCCATCATCTACACGCCCACGGTGGGCGAGGCGGTCAAGCAGTTTTCCAGCAATTACCGTTATCCACGCGGCTTCACGGTCAGCGCCCAGGACATCGACCGGGTGGAGGAGATGCTGGAAAATGTGCCGGTCAACGACGTGCGCATGATCGTGGCCACGGACAGCAGCGCCATTCTGGGCATCGGGGACCAGGGCTTCGGCGGCATGGCGATCAGCATCGGCAAGCTCAGCCTGTACACCGCGGCCGGTGGCGTGGGTCCGGACAAGGCCCTGCCGGTCGAGCTCGATGTGGGCACCAACCGTCAGGACCTGATCGACGATCCGCTGTACCTGGGATTGCACCAGCGCCGTATGACGGGCGCCGAGTACGACGAGTTCCTGGACAGGTTCGTGGAGGCCGCGCACGCCCGCTACCCGAAAGCGATCATCCAGTGGGAGGATTTCAGCCGCGGTACGGCGTTCCGGGTGCTGGAGCGCTACCGCCGGGTGGTGCCCAGCTTCAACGACGACATCCAGGGGACCGGTGCCATGGCCCTGTCGGGGCTGCTCAGTGCCTGCCGCATCAAGGGTGAAAGCCTCACGGGGCAGACCTTTGTGGTCGTCGGTGCGGGCGCCGCCGGCATCGGCGTGGCCATGGCCATCCGCCAGGGCCTGATGCATGAGGGACTGACCTTCGAGGAGGCCAGTGCGCGGGTGTTCGTGGTGGACCGCTACGGCCTGCTGATGGAAGGCCAGGCAGACCTGGAGCCGCAGCAGATGAGCTTCTTGCGCCGCCCGGAAGACCTGAAGGGCTGGACCTACGCCGGAGAAGCCCCCAACCTGCACGAGGTCATCGTCAACAGCCGTGCCACGGCGCTGCTGGGCTTTACCGGCGTGCCAGGGCTGTTCCGTCGCGAGAGCATCGAGGCCATGCTGACCCACACGCAGCGCCCCATCGTGTTTCCGCTGAGCAACCCCAGCAGCCACGTGGAAGCGCAGCCTTCCGATCTGATTGCGTGGACCGACGGACAGGCCATCGTGGCCACCGGCAGCCCCTTTGCCGACATTCAGTACGGCCAGCAGGCCTATCCTATCGGCCAGGGCAACAACGCCTTCATCTTCCCGGGGCTGGGGTTCGGGGCCGTGGCGACACGCGCGCGGGAAATCACCGACAACATGGTCATGGCGGCCGCCTATACCCTGGTAGAGGTAACACCCACCGATCAGGGCCGGGTCTACCCGCCCATCAGTGACCTGCGGGAGATCAGCATCAAGATCGCCGCGCGTGTGGCCCGGCAGGCCATTACCGACGGTGTGTGCGCTGACCGCCGCATGCGTAACCTGACCGACGAGCAGCTTGAGGCCAGCATCCGTGACCGTGCCTGGCTGCCTCAGTACCTGCCGCTGTGCAACACCGCTAAAAAGAAATAAGGATGCCACCGCGCGCTGGAACAAGTCGTCCCGGCACGCGTTCAGGTGGTGCTCTGGACTGGAAGCCATTCTTCTGCTCAGAAGCGGACCAGCCCTCTGTGGACCAGGGCCTTACTCCAGCGCCAGGTGAGCCTGCGCCAGGTGGTGCCTCAGGTGCCAGTCGTGCTTGTTGATCAGCTGCCACAGGTCATGTGGCCCCTCGGCCGGGTGCATCACCTGGCGGTTCAGGGTCGCTGGGTCCACACCCTGGAGCAGCGCCACCCAGCGCGTATTGATGACCTCCATCAGCGTCATGGCGTCCTCGACAGGCAGCGTGTAGTCCGGCAGCGCCACGGCCGCATCCTGGTCAAACGGCTGGATCATGTAGTCCGGAATGGTCAGGCCCATGCGCAGGCGGTGCAGCCCGTGCAGATGCGCGTCGGCGGTGTGGTGGGCAAGCTGGCGCAGGGTCCAGCTGCCCGGGCGGTAGGTCCGAGCCAGGTCCGTTTCGCTCTGGTCCGAGAGCAGCTCCTGCCACGCTCCCACAGCGGCCCGCATCTTGACGGACATCTGTTCCAGGGTGGCCGGAACACGCGCGTCGTCGGGGAGCTGTGGCAGGGGGCCAATCGGGTAGCGGGGATCGAGGGGCTGGACATCCGGGAGGTCAGTCATGCGCCGAGCATAAGTCCTGTGCCCCTCAGGCAAGCTTGAGTTGCCACTCGGTGAAGCTGGCCCACGGCTCGAAGCCCAGGGCCACGTTGATGCCCAGCATCGCCTCGTTCACGTTGGCATTGTTGGTCCGCACCCAGCGGGCTCCGGGGCAGTGCTGCTGCACGTGCCGCAGCATAGCTGCCTTGAGCCATTTGCCCAGGCCCAGTCCGCGTGCGCTGGGCCGCACCGCCGTGGCTCCCTGGTAGACCAGCGAGGCGCGCTCGGGTGTCCAGAACACTTCGGTATAGCCGTCGAGCTGGGCAGTACGCGTATCTTCCACAGCCATCATGAAGCGGGTTTCGCCGGCCTCGGCGATCATGGCGTCCCAGGCGCGGATCATCTCCGGGGTGATGGTCCAGTCGTCGACCTCCAGGTCTCCGCGCGGCGCGGTGTTCATGACCATCATCATGTCGGCGGCGCGTTCCAGGAAGTCATCGGGAATCACGGTCCAGGTATGCAGGCAGTAGGGCTCCCCCCCGGGACGAACCAGCCAGCGGTCAATCAGTGCCGGGTCCAGGGCGGTGAGGTCCAGCTGGCTCTGGCGCATTGGCAGGGCGGGCTCCGCGTTCAGGGTGCGGGCGTAGGCCTCGCCTGCAGGAGCGCGGCTGGTGGTGCCGAAGGTAATCAGGGTACGGCCTGCGCGACGGGCCGCATCTTCAAGCGCATAGGTCAGGGCGCGTCCATGGCCCTGGCGGCGAGTCTCAGGGTGCACGACCAGGCGGGCGTGGGCCGCGTGCAGGTTCTGTTTCATGTCGTAGCTCAGCACCCCCCAGCCCAGGGCCCGGTCCTTGTCCCAGATCACGAAATGCTCGGCTTTCTCATCGGGGGACAGGTGTGTAAGGCCCACGGCTTCTTTCTCGGACAATAGAGGGGGGTCTTCAGGGTAGGCGTAGCTATAGCTTTCAGCCAGAAGAATCCCAACGGCAAGGCGCTGCTCTGGCGTGGCGGCGTCCGGCATAAATGCCGTGACAGGGCGCGTGATTGGGGCAGTAGACGTAGTCATACAGCCAGTGTGCACCCCTTCAGGACTGGAAGCATCGGCACAATGGCGCAGGGTGTCCCTGGCGTTCTGGCTCAGACGCCAGCCAGTTTTTATCCTCTCTTGAGACCGGGTGGAGTCTGAAGGCATTTTCAGGTTTCATCAGTCACGGGTCATGGCGTCAGGCAAGAATCGCGGCATGAACAAGAAGACCTTGACTGCCCTTATGGCCCTGACTACGGCCACCGCCTTCGGTACTGCTTCTGCTCAGGGACGCATCAGCGCCCAGAGCATCATCGTCAACCCCACGCAGCCCGACCTCAGCGTCAGCGTGCGTGTGGACAGGGATGCCAGTGGCAACCAGAACCCCGCCTACCGCGTGGGCGACAAGATCACCGTGAGCGCTACCGTCAACCGTGACGCTTACATCTACCTCTTCAACGTTGACCCCAGCGGCGAAGTTGATCAGGTTCTGCCCAACCGTCTGGGCGGCGACAATTTCGTCAAGGCCGGTGCCACCCGTTCCTTCCCGGCTCCTGGCGACAACTTCACCTTTGACGTGGGCGGCCCCGTCGGCCAGAACAAGGTTCTGGCGCTGGCCAGCCTGACCCCGCTGAACCTGGACCAGATCAGCAGCTTCCGGACCAGCCAGGACCAGTTCGCCACCGTGAATGCCAGAGGCCAGGCCGGACTGGCCCAGGCCCTGAGCATCGTGGTTAACCCTCTGCCCCAGAACAGCTGGGTCAGTGACACCGCCTTCTACCAGGTGGCGGCTCAGAACCCCGTGACCACCGGCAGCCTGTTTGTGGGTACCAACGTCAACGCCAGCGTGATCCTTAACGGCCAGCGTCTGGGCGGCAGCAACGTGACCTACAGCAACCTGCGCGCCGGCACCTACCCTGTGCGTGTCCAGGCTCCCGGCTACAGCGACTTCGCCACCACCGTGACCATCCGCCAGGGCACCATCACCAACCTGAATGTGGACCTCGCGCCGGCCGCTCAGGCCGTGGTTCAGGCTCCTGTAACCACTGGCAACACCTTCCTTGACCTGATCGGCGGCCTGCTGGGCGCCATCACCGGGACCCAACTGCAGGATCCCGCCCGCAGCGCGCTGGACCAGAAGGTAACTGACCTGCGCAACCAGGGCTATACCGTGCAGGGAACCCGCACGACCACCACCGGCTACGTCAGCACCCTGAGCAAGGGTGGAAGCACCGTGACCGTGACCGTGACCCGAGGCGCCAACCGCACCCTGAGCGTTCAGGTGACCGAAACCACCAACTACCGCTACTAAGCTCGTAAAACGCGGCGCCCCTGCTAGTCAGGGGCGCCGCGTTTTATTGTCGTCGGGGAGCGTGCGCCGAGTCTCCAGGCTGGGTCTCCAGATGGGCCTGCTTTAAAGTCCTGCTACCGGCGGCTCTCTGCTGCATCCAGGCAGGAGGCATTCACCTGTCGTGACGCTTCAGGCGTGCCTCGCGCCAGATGGTCTAGGCCTTCAGCTGCTCTTTCAGGAACGCCATCAGGCCACGGATGTGCTCGCGGTCGAAGCGGAATTCGGCGCCCGCAGCGCGGTACAGCTCCGGCACCGGATATGCGCTCCCTAGGCGCAGGCTGGCCTTATAGCGTTCCATCGCGCCGGCCGCGTCATTTCTGGCCTCCCGCCAGATGCTGACGGCCGCGAGGTAGCACATGGCGTACTCGATGTAATAGAAGGGCACCTGAAAGATGTGGTAATACTGCCAGCCTTTGGCCCGGATGCGCTCGTCCAGGCCTTCCCACTCGACAAACGGATGGAAGGTCTGGTCCAGTTCCAGCCATTTGCGGTCCAGGTCCGCCACCGTTAGCCCATCTGGGGCCTCGGCGTACAGCCAGTGCTGGAAGGCGTCCATCTGGGCCGCCCAGGGCAGAAAGGTCACCACGCCCTGCAGCAGCTTCTCGCGGTAGCGCGCTAGTTCGTCGTCACCCAACGCGTGGCTCAGGTGGTCCAGGGTCAGGAATTCCATGGCCATGCTGGGAATCTCCACGAACTCGATGGGGCTCCAGCGGTTCCAGACCAGTGGCTGCGCGTCTCCGCTGTAAAAGCCGTGGAAGGCGTGGCCGACCTCATGAAACAGCACCCGTACGTCCTCGGCGGTGCCCACCACGTTCATCAGCACGAACGGTTCATTGGTGGTGGGGAAGTACTGGCAGTAGGCGTGGGTCATCTTGCCGGGGCGGGATTCGAGGTCGAGCAGCCCTCCCTGGCGCATCTGCCCAAAACGTGCGGCGAGGCCCTCGTCCAGCCCGGCAAAGGCGCGCTGCGCAAGCTCTTCAAGCTCTTCGCCGGTCTTGAAGGGCCGCAGGCTCTCGCGGCCCTGGGGGTCAAGCAGGTTGTTGCGGTTGTAGTCCCAGGGGCGGACGCAGTCCAGGTCCAGCTGCGCCGCGATGTCACCCATCAGCTCGGTGGTCAGTGGCACGACCTCGTCCCGCACGGCGTCGTGAAACGCGCGGCAGTCGGCGGGCGTGTAGTCCACCCGGTCAAGTTCCTTCCAGCGGAAGTCCCGGTAGTTCGCCTCGTCGGCGTTGCGCGCCAGCTGCCGCCGGGTGGCAATCAGCTCCAGCATCACGTGGTCGAGATCACCGGCGACCTTCAGGTTGCTTTCGGCCAGCGCATGCCAGGCTTCCTCACGCTCACCCCGCTCGGGGCTGTCGAGGCGCTGCTTGGCCTGGGGAATGGTCAGTTCCTGGCCCCCCAGCATGACCTTCTGGTTGCCTGTCAGGACCGAGTGACGGTTTTTCTGAGCCTCATGGGTGACTCCCAGGTCCACGTTCGCCTCGCGGAACAGGGCAGCGGCGTCGCGGAAGCGCCGGTAGTTCAGGGCGAAGTCGGATGGGGGAGTGTAATCCGGCACCGCCAGCAGTTTCTGGATCAGGGCGTGGCCAGCCCTCTGCGCCGAGGGCATGACCTGCGCCAGGAAGGTCTGGTAGCGGGTCTGCGCCGCGTCGTCATCGGTGTGGAGGTCAGCATGGACCGAGAGCTTGCTGCCCGCATCGTTGAGCTCGGCACTCAGCACGCTCCATTTGGCCAGCCACCCCGGAACGTCGGCTGCGGTAAGGTCCTGTTCCTGCAGGGCAGCAAACCGGGGCGCATAGGTTTCCCAGCGCCCCTGCGTGTCGGTGACCTGCAGCTTGCGTTCTACGGCTTCGAGTTGCGTCATCGCTGCCAAGTCTAGCCCTGGCGCCCGGAGCAAAACTAAGCCAGATGGCGCACTGGCCAGGGCCGGGTCAGCTCGCGCCGGGGCCGGGGTCCCGGCGGGCCGGACGCGCGCCCTTTTCGGGCGGCCCGCGGACTTCTTCCGGGGCGCGGCGCAGGTCGGCCGCCGGGACCCCCAGCAGCGTGCCCTGATCAGTGTGCACGTCCACCGTCCCGCTCAGCGGATGGAGCTTTGTGACCTTGCCGCAGGCCCCGGAGCCTTCATGACAGACCTTGGCGTTCTTGCGCGGCAGATCCTTGAGCAGGTCCAGGTACTGGGTGTGCTCGAACTGCAGACAGCACAGCAGTCTTCCGCACGGTCCCGAAAGCTTTTCCGGGTTCAGGGGCAGCTGCTGGTCGCGCGCCATGCGGATACTGACCGGCGCGAAGTCCTGCAGGTGGTTGCTCGAGCAGTTCTCGCGGCCACAGGCCCCCAGGGTTCCGATCATCTGGGCCTGCTCACGGGGACCTACTGCAGCGAAGTTCACGCGCGCGCGGGTGTGGGCCCGCACTTCCCCGATCAGGCTGGTCAGCTCGATGCGCTCGTCGGCGCTGTAGCTCACCGTCACGAGGCTCTCGTCAAGGGTGAACTCAACCGCCACAAGTTTCACGGGGAGCCCACGCTCACGGGCCCGGGCACGCAGCAGCCACTTCAGATCCTCGCCCTGACGGTGCAGGTCCTCCCAGTGGGCCAGATCTTCGGGGCTGGCCGCGCGCAGCACCATGCCGTAGCGCTCCTGGGCCTTGCGCTCGCCCGGGTCGCCGCGCACGGTGGCCACCTCTGGGCCGCGCTTGCCCTGCACGACCACTTTCGTCCCGACCACATGCGGGACCTCGCTCAGCATCGGGTGCAGGCGCGGACTCCGCTCGAATCGAATGGGCAGGACGAACACGCTATGCACAATGTCATGTCTGGCGGACGCGTGCCAAGAGCCATGACACAAAGCGCTCCCGCCCACCTGGGTGGGACGGGAGCGGGGGTGCGGGCAGACTGTTCAGTGCCGCTCGGCTATAACCTCAATTTCTACCCGCACGTCACGCGGAAGCCGGGCCACCTGCACGGTGCTGCGGGCAGGGTACGGAGCGGGGAAGTGCCGCTCGTACACCGCATTCATGGCGGCAAACTCGTTCATGTCGGCCAGGAACACGGTGGTCTTGACCACCCGTGCCAGATCGGTGCCCGCTGCGGCCAGGACAGCCTTCAGGTTGGCAATCACCTGCTCGGTCTGCTGGGCAATGTCACCCTCGACCAGATCTCCACCCAGGGTCAGCGGAATCTGCCCACTGGTGATCACCAGATTGCCGAAGCTGACGGCCTGGCTGTACGGGCCGATGGCAGCCGGCGCGCTGTCTGTCTGCACGATGTCTTTCATGGGTGCATGGTAGCGGTTCTGGGGCTGACCGCTGCCGCTTGCGACTGCGCAGGGCGGGCCCGGCATAGCTGGTTTCACATGCCTCCGGCGGCCAGACACCTGGCGCCGGAAGGCCTGTCACCACCCCCTCTGACCCTAGCGGTGGGATTTCACGTCAGGTGGGCGCCGGCCCACGGCGCGGTTCAGCACGGCGCGCGGGCGGGCAAGGTAGCGCTCGGCCTGACGCGCCAGCGTCACCCGCTGCCCGGCCATGATCAGAATCATGACCACGCTGCCCAGGATGCCCAGCAGCGAACGGTGTTCCGGGACCAGGATCACGCTCAACAGCGTGAAATACGCCAGCATCAGCAGCACATAGGTCACCAGGCTGTTGCCCCGCTGGGTGCTGAGCAGGATGTCGGCATATACCGGACCCTCGGTGCGGGGAGGCGGCAGTTCGTAGTTGGGAAGGCGCGCCTCGCGCTGCACATCCACAATCAGCGCCGTGATGTTGTCGGGCCCGCCAGCGTCGTTGGCGGCGTTGACCAGTTGCCGCACGGTGTCCTGGGGCGCGCCACCGCTGAGCAGCGTGATGAGATCCTCCTCGCTGACCACGCCGCTCAGGCCGTCACTGCACAGCAGCAGGCGGTCCCCGCTGTGCAGCGGCACCCCAAAGAGCTCCAGGCGAACGCGCTCCTCGCCGCCCAGCGCGTTGCTGACCACGCTGCGCCACTGGTGGGTTCTGGCCTCCTCCTCGGTCAGCAGGCCCAGGCGCACCTGTTCGGCCACCCAGGAATGGTCCTCCGTCAGGCGGTGCAGGGTCCCATCGCGCAGCAAGTATGCCCGCGAGTCCCCAACATGCGCGATGAGCAGGGCGCCCCGGTCGATCACCGCCGCCAGCAGGGTAGTGCCCATGCCCATGTATTCCCCGACCGCGTGGCGCAGCACGGTCAAATTGGCGGCCTGCACCGCTGCAATCAGGCGCGACGGGGGATTGCCGCGCTCCTCGCCGTAGTGCTGCGCCAGGGCGTCAAGCGCGAGATTCGCCGCCAGTTCTCCAGCCGCGTGTCCGCCCATCCCGTCTGCGACCGCGTACAGACCACCGTGAGGTAGGTCGAGTGCCAGCGCCGCATCCTGGTTGACACCGCCCTGTCTCTGACGCCCTACGTCTGTTAACAGACCAAAGCTCAGAGCGGGCGTTACCGGAACGCGCATGAGTTCAATATAAGCCACGGGCCCAGCGACGCGATAAATTCACCCGGTTCAATCAGCACTGGGAGTAAGAGGCCAGCCCGGCAGCCCGTGAAAGAGGCCCACGGTACTCTTTTCCAGAGGCTTACGTGGGCAGCAGCCAGCACAGTAGGCCCGCTGACCTCTGCGCTCAGCTGCCAGCCCCGATCTGGGTTTTGAGCCACAGCATCAGCGCTTCTGCGCTGGCCGGGTTGGTGGCCAGGGGGATGTCGTGGACGTCGCACAGGCGTACCAGGGCCGAGACATCAGGCTCATGCGGCTGCGCCGTCAGAGGGTCACGGAAAAAGAACACCGCCAGCACGGCTTCGTCCGCCAGGCGCGCGCCGATCTGCTGGTCGCCGCCCAACGGACCGGACAGCACCCGCTCGACCTGCAGCCCGGTCTGCTTTTGCAGCACGCTGCCGGTGGTGCCGGTGGCCACCAGATGAAAGTTGGCCAGTGTCTCGCGGTGCGTCAGCGCAAACATAGCCAGTTCGAGCTTTTTCTTGTCGTGGGCGATCAGCGCCACCTGACGTTTGACCGAAGCTCCGGTCATGCCGCGCCGCCCTCCACGCGGATACGGCGGTACATGGCCTGCACGCCACACCACACCCCGTAACACAGCGTACCCAGGGCCAGGACGCCCAGCAGGAAGTTGCCTGCCGGTTGCTCGCGCAGCCAGGTCAACACCTCGGAGACGCCCGGAACCATGCCAGCCTTGTTGCGCCACGCGGCGATCAGCAGAAAGACCCCGATGATGGCCACGGTGGTTCCGCGCGCCCCCACGCCTATCTGCCCGATTCGCTTGAGCTTTTCACCGTGCCCGGCTGCGCCGCTGAACTTCATACGCTTCATAAACTTTGCACCGGCCGCACTGTACAGCTGGTTGGCGGCAATCGCCAGGAGTGCCAGGCCGAGAAGTCCAAGCAACCACTGCCCTCCGGGCAGCGCCAGAACGTCTCCGGCCGCCTGGGCCTCGCTCTGCTGGTTGCGTGGGGCACTGCCCCGCATGGCCAGACGTGCGGCAAACAATGCCAGACCCAGGTTCAGCACCCCGCTGAGGAAATAGCCTGCCCGCTTGACAATGCCCTTGGCTTCCTTGCCCTGCTGTTCCGGGTCCAGGAAAGCGCGAACCAGCTGCCAGATCGCATAGCCGATCAGGCCCACTACCAGCAGCCACATCAATACCGGCCCGCCCGGCAGGTCCTGCAGCCGGACCAGGGCGCCCTGCGAATCGGTGGTGGCGCCGCCGCGGCCCGTGGCCACACTCAGTGCCAGCAGGCCCACCATGCCGTAGACCAGACCCTTGCTGGCATAACCGAAGCGGGCCAGGGCCTCCAGACCAGGAGCCACCTGATGCGTCACGCCACTGACCTCTGCGCCGGCCCTGTGCACGCCGGCTTCTAGCCCGTGTGCCATCCTTTTTCCCGTCTGCTTGAGGTCTGCCATGATCCTTCAGTGTGCAGCCCGCGCGTCCCTGTCATCTCCGGGCTGCGTTCGCCTTCTCTTTACCCACTGAATTGCCCCGCCGGCTCAGGGCAGGTGCTGCTCGAATTCCTGCAGGTCGGCCAGATATTCACTCATCCAGGTCTGCAGCGTGGTGTCGGTGAAGCCCCCGCGCAGCATCTGGCTGGAATCCAGGAAGTAACGGTTGCGGTAGATGTACGCCTGGGTGTAATAGTTGCTGTTCCAGCTGTTGACCAGCGCTGAACTCAGGGCAGCCTGGCGCCCCCGGTAGTCCCAGGAGGAACTGGCGGTGACCCGCAGACACACGCCCTGAACGCAGCCACTCAGCCACAGGTCCAGCTCACGGGGACCGGCCAGCACAGTCATCCCCGGGTCGCGGCCAGGCTTCTCCGGATTGAGCGTCACATGGTAACCCGCCGCGCGGAGGCTGGCCGCCACGGCGCCAGGAGTGGCGGCGCGCAGGCGAAGGCCGGCTGGGGCAACGCCCGTGCCACCTGCTTCTGTAACTGATACACAGGCCAGGCCCAGCGTGGCGCCCAGGAGCAGCGTTCTGGTCATGAGGATTACCTTACCGGGTTTGTGCGGGGCCCAGTTTCACGGAATCTCAAGCAGGATAGGTGCCAAGGGACAACGTTTTTCATAATTCTCAGAATAAAACCGAACCATCGTGAGGACCATGGTTGTCCAGTCGTCCAGCGGTACCCGGCGTAAACGTACTTTCGGTGTGTACATAGGCCGCTTTGAACCGCCGCATCAGGCGCATCTGCTTGTTATGCTCGAAGCGCTGCAGAGCGTTCAGAAGCTGATCGTGGTGATCGGCTCTGCGCGTGCGGCGCGCAATACCAAGAACCCCTTCACAGCCGAGGAGCGCCAGGATCTGATCTGGGCCATGCTGCTGGAAGCGGGCGTGCCAAAAAGCCGCGTGCTGTTCGTGCATGTACGTGACTATTTCTATAACGAGAGCCTGTGGCTGTCCGAGGTGCAGGCCGGAGTCCAGGCCCACACCCGGGGAAGCACGGACGTGGCCCTGATTGGTCACCTGAAAGATGAAAGCAGCTACTACCTGCGCTCCTTTCCCGCCTGGGAGTTTATTCCCACGCACGTGGTGAGTGCCCTGAGTGCCACGGACGTGCGCCGGGCCTACTTTGAGGATCGTCTGGAAGACGTTCTGGGCATGGTGCCTCCGGCCGTACATGCCTTTCTCGTGAGATTCCACCAGACCCCCGAATACGCCGAACTGCGTGTCGAATACGACCACCTCAGAGATTACCGGACCGCCTGGAAGGACGCTCCCTTCCCGCCGGTATTCGTCACCACAGACGCGGTCGTGACCCGCAGCGGGCACGTGCTGGTGGTGCGCCGCGGCGGGATGCCTGGTCGCGGCCGGCTGGCCATGCCCGGAGGATTTCTGGAACAGAAAGAGACGCTGATGGAATGCTGTATCCGCAAAGTCCACGAGGAAACCGGGCTGGGCGAGGGCACTTCTCTGCCTGCCGCCCTGAAATCACAGGCGGTCTTCGACTACCCGGACCGCAGCCAGCGTGGACGCACGGTCACGCACGCCTTTCACTTCGACCTGGGCATTGGTCAGCTGCCCCGCCTGAGCGGAGGCAGCGACGCCAGCGAGGCCTTATGGCTTCCCCTGAGTGATGCCCTGAGCAGTCCCGAATTGTTTTTCGAGGACCACCACGCGATTATCGAGCACTTTTTGATGCGGGGTTGAAGGCCCAGGAGCAGTGACTCCAGCGTTGTTGAAGCAAGATCGGCGACCCGCAGCGTCGCGTGGCAGTGAGGCCACCCCCGAGCCTCAGGCCATCACGAGCAGGTGCCACAGCCTGGAGTCAGACCCAGCCCTTCCTGCTCAGGCTGCCTTACAGCCGCGCAAATTCGGCAGCCACCCGCGCTGCCACAGCCGCGTTGTGGCGCACCAGGGCAATGTTGGTCTCCAGGCTGCGGCCGCCCGTAATCTCCACGATCCGGCCCAGCAGGTAAGGCGTGGTGTCCTTGCCGGTGAGGCCCAGCGCGTCCATGTCTGCCAGGGCCTGCTCGATATGCGGCGTGATTTCGGCTGCCGGAATCTCGCTTTCCTGAGGGACCGGGTTGGCCAGCAGCACGCCACCGGATAAGCCCATGGCCCATTTCGCCTTCAGTACGCGGGCCACCTGCGCCTCGTCCTGCACGGTCAGGGGCGACCTGAACCCGCTGGAGCGGGAGTAGAAGGCCGGGAATTCCTCGTTGCCCAGCGTGATCGCCGGAACTCCCTGGGTTTCCAGGACCTCCAGCGTCAGCCCGATATCCAGAATGCTCTTGACGCCCGCGCTGACCACACAGACATCGGTGCGGGCCAGTTCCAGCAGGTCGGCGCTGATGTCCATGGTCTGCCCGGCGCCGCGGTGAACGCCGCCCGTGCCGCCAGTGGCAAAGACACGGATGCCGGCCAGCGCGGCAATGCGCATGGTGGAGGCCACCGTGGTCGCCCCGTGCTGGCCCAGTGCCACCGTCACCGGCAGGTCACGGGTGCTGATTTTCTGCACGTTCGGGTCGGTTGCCAGCAGATGCAGTTCCTCTGGAGTCAGGCCGACCTTGAGCCGGCCACCCAGCACCGCGATGGTGGCCGGGGTGGCGCCGTTTGCACGAACCACGTCTTCGACGCCGCGGGCCATCTCTACATTCTGGGGAAAGGGCATGCCGTGGCTGATGATGGTGCTTTCCAGCGCCACCACCGGCTGCCCCGCCTGCAGGGCAGCGGCGACATCGGGGTGAAGGTCCATCAGGGCAGCGAGGTCAGGGCTTAAAGGAGCGTGGGTCATGTCAGGGTGTCCTTTCGGTGTAGAGGGCTCATCGGTGTAGAGGGCTCAGGCGGGCGCGCAGCAGTTCAGGGCTGAGGTCCGGTACCACCGTGAAGGGGCTTTCGATGGTCAGGGCGGCGGCGGCGTGCCCGTGCTGCGCTGCCTCGATGGGGGAGAGTCCCTCAGTCAGTGCAGCCAGGAAAGCTGCCAGCATGGCGTCTCCTGCTCCGGTCACGTCGCGCAGGGCGGCAGGCAGGGCCGGCAATGTCGCGGCGCCGTCAGTGGTGGAGACCAGGCTGCCAAGTGCGCCGCGGCGCACCCAGACCAGTTCCACACCACGGCCGTGCAACTCGAGCGCCGCTGCGCGCAGGTCCTCCGGGGTATCGGACACGGTGCGCTCCAGCAGGGCACCCAGTTCCGTGACATTCGGCGTGATCAAGGCCGGTGCCCGGCCGGCGTCCAGGGCTGGCCGGAGCTGAGCCGCCTTGGGAACACTGACAGGCTCGAAGGCCACCTGCACCCCGGCCTCGGCACTCAGCTCCAGCAGCAGCAGCAGGCTGTCCTGACGGAGGTTGCCGTCCACGACGAGCCACGAGGCGCCGCGCAGCAGCCCCCGCCGTTCCCGCAGGGCAGACGGAGTCAGGCGGTCCATTACCCCCATGGCGGCCACGGCCACCACGAGCTCGCCGGTCTCGTCCAGCACGGCGGTATAGGTACCTGTAGGCTCGTCAGGTACGCGGAGCACGCCGCGCACCTCGACGCCTGCGGCCTCGGTTTCGCGCAGAAGGGCGTCACCCAGGACATCCCGGCCCACCGCCGAGATCAGGCTGACCGACACGCCCAGACGGCCCAGGTTCTCCGCGACATTCCGGGCCACTCCGCCGGGCGCCTGGGCCGTGGTTCCCGGGTTGCTGGTGCCCGGTACACACGACTGCGTGGTGCGCGCCTTCAGATCCATGTTCGCGCCGCCCACCACCACGACGCGGCGCGCTGCCTGCGTGTCGGGCAGGATGTAACCTCGCCCCAGCAAGGCCCCTTTGCGCACCAGACTGCTGACATGCACGTTCACGGCTGCCCGGGACGTGCCCAGCTGCCGGGCCAGATCCTCGGGGGTGGACAGCGGAGACGCCTGAATCAGTTTCAGGAGTTGCTGTTCGCGGTCAGTCAGGGCCATTGCTTAAGCAGGATAAAGCTGCTTTCTGCAATTAAGCAAGGGGGTTGGCTGCTCCTGCGTCCTTGACCGAGGCTTCCCACAGCTCAAGTTGCTCCTGTGCCTCGTCGGCGTGCATCTGCTCCACCAGGGCCCCCTGGTAGGTGGCGACGCTGCGGCCCTCAGCCCGGGCTACTGCCCACGCTGCCAGGAGGTCTCGGGCGCTGTGCGCTTCTGCCTCCGAGACGCCGTACGCTGCATGGGCTGCCGCTACCTGTCCCGGGTGAATCACGGTTTTGCCTGCAAAGCCCAGGGCGCGGCCCTGACGACATTCCTGCTCGAACCCGTGCGGGTCGCGAATGTCATTGAATACGGCGTCGACCGGGATTTTTCCATGCGCCCGTGCAGCCAGCACCACAGCTGAGAGAGCGTGAAGCAGAGGCAGCCGCTCCGGATGCGGGCGGGTACGCAGTGCACGGGCCAGATCGTTGGCTCCGGCTAGCAGCCCGGACACGCCCGGTACCGCCGCGATTTCGGGCGCTGCGAGTACCCCTTGCGGAGTCTCGATCATGGCCCACAACGGCACGCGCAGCTGCAGGGCATGAACGTGCCGCGCGTCTTCCACTTTCGGCAGCACCAGGCCGTCCACACCCGAGAGCAGGGCCATTTCCCGGTCCTCGTGTTCCCACTCGGAGCCCTGGCCGTTGACCCGTACCAGAACCGGGCAGGGCCAGGCACCCCGCAGCGCCTCACGAACGTTGTGCCGGGCCTCGGCTTTCTTCTCAGGGGCCACGGCGTCTTCCAGGTCCAGAATCACGGCGTCGGCGCCCAGTGTCTGCGCCTTCTCGATGGCGCGGGGCTTGTCACCCGGCACATAGAGCATCGACCGCAGCGGCTTAGCGCCCATCGTTGGTCTCCAGACCGCAGCGAGAACGCCGGCGCTGGGCGGCGCTCGAGACCAGCAAAAACGGCAGCAGCGCCAGCAGAAATTTCAGGGGACGGCTCATGCGTCCAGTATTCCCCAGATGCTTGCCGGGGCCAGTTCCAGAACATTGCCGGCGGGATCATGGAAGTACAGGCTTTCGCCCCGGTCTCCCCAGGCGTAGCGTGTCACCTCCAGGCCGTGCGATTTCAGGCGGGCCTCCCAGGCGTCGGTCTGGTCCCGGGCGATGGCAAGGCAGGCATGCCCTCCGGCTGTGCCCCCATGAGACGGCACCTCGCCGGCCTGGACACTGGCCGCCGGATTGAAGATCAGCAGCATGCTTCCCTGCAGCCGGTAGAACAGGTGACGCCCAGGAACCCTGCTGTGCAGCGTCAGGCCGAGCACCTCCGTATAGAAGGGCTCGGCCAGGGCAAGGTCATCGGCGTACAGGCAGGTTTCCAGGGCGCGCAGCATGCCGCACTCTAGCGGTGGTGCAGCGGCCGCTTCATGGCAGTGTCACCCGTGGTGTGGGCGCGGGGCCCAGGGCGCGGCGCTGCACGTCACGCAGGGTCTGGTCTCCACTGATCTGCAGGCCGTGCTTGCGGAAGCTGGTCGCCAGACTCTCGGCGTCGCGGCGCAGCAACGCCTGGAAATTGGGATTCTGCCGGGTGGCAAGTTGTGGAAAATCGATGATGGTCACGGTGTCCTCCCACCAGAGAAGGTTGTAGGTGCTGTAGTCGCCGTGGACAAAACCCAGCCGCAGCAGGTCGGCCATACCGCTCAGGGCCTGCGTCCAGGCCGACTGCGCCTGCTCAGGGCTCAGCTTGACGTCGCTCAGACGCGGGGCCACGTGGTCCTCGGTGCCGATCAGGCGCATCAGCACAGCCGGGACGGTTTCGGCGTAATCAATTGGATAGGGACCGGCCAGCGGTTCAGGAACATTCAGCCCGGCGTGCCACAGGGTCCACAGGTGGGCGTACTCGGCCAGGACCCAGTCCGACTGCAGCATGTCCAGTCCGCGGCGGGTCCGCTGTTCCATGGCCTTGGCCGCGCGGCGATCCAGGATCACCTGACCCTCGCGGTAAACGCTGTCATTCTTGAAACTGCGGGCCTGCAGGTCGCGGTAGATCTTGAGCAGCACGGTGCCGCGAGTACCGCGTGCGACGTAGGCGGTGGCTTCCTTCCCGCTCTTGAGCTCGGCCACCACTTCGGTGAGGTGGCCCAGATGCATCAGGCGGCGGATGATGTCGTCACCCTGATCTGCACCGGGTTCGGCGGTCAGGTCGGCCAGACGGCGGCGGCCCTGTGGTTTGTGCCTCTTGCGGCGAAGGCGCTGCTCGCCCCCGTTCCACTGCTCGTCATCGAGCCAGTGGGCACTCAAGAGATCCCCCGGTCAGGGTGCTGGTGTGGAACTCGGATCAGGCCCGAAGGTGGGCGCTGCGACTGGTGCAAAATCATTCTCCTTGTTGGAGCCGTTCTCGAAGCCTCTTGCAGTCACGGTCAGACGGACGTTGATGATTTCGGTCATATGCAGCACCTCCTTCGTTGGTGTGCATGTACGGTAGCAGGCCAATAGGGCACTGGTCACTAAGCCAGCCGGCTTAGTGGCCGGAACTGTCTCCTATTAGCCGGTGTCACGGGCTTGTTTCGCCAGGATGGGCCTGTGCCTTCAGCTGCCAGGTGCAGACGCATAGTGCTGCGCAGTCCTTTCAGTGCCATGCAGCGGCCCAGGCGCCTCGATGCGGTTGTCAGCCCGAGTCGTGTCGCCAGCACCTCAGACGGTCAAGACGGCCCTTTCATACGTGCACGAATCCGGGCATTGCTGCCACACTGCACCCATGGATCTGGATTCCTGGACCCCGGATGACAATGCCCGCCGGCTTGCCACGCTGATCGCCACGGGGGTGGGCGTGTTTGCCTTCGTGGCGCTGTGGCTGGGGGCGGCTCTGAACGTGGTGCTGGCGCTGCTTGCGGGAGCAGGACTGGGTGTGGTGGTCTGGTTTCTTGTCCGCCGTCTGCTGCTGAGCTGGTTCCGGCGCTGAGTCCGCCATGAGTCATCCGTAACCTCCGGGTTCAGAAGGTCGGTGGTAGACTCGGGGGTACGCCCGCGCCGTGCGCGGAAAAGGAGAGCACCATGACCGACAACCATGAACAACGCGCCCAGACGGAGCAGACGCCCGAAGAGCTGCGCGACATTATTCCTCAGCTGCAGGGTGAACCCGACGAGGACCCCGTGCTTGACGCTGAAGAAGCCGGTACCGAGACCGGAATGGGTGCCAGCGCCGCAGTGAGCGCTGAAGACGACGGCGAGGAACTCGAGGACGAGTTTATCGATGCCGATGATCTGCTGGCCCTGCTGGGCGAGATGAAAGAGATGCTCGAAGCCCAGGGCAAGGAAATCCGCGGCCTGCGCCGTGAGATGCGTGAAATGCGCGAGAGCCAGGGGCAGACCGGCGGCTTCCGTGGTGGCGAGCGCAGCACTGGTGGCGACCGTGGCTTCGGTGGCGGTGACCGTCAGGGCGGCGGAGGCGGCTTCCGTCCCCGCGAAGACCGTGGCGGCTTCCAGGACCGCAGCGGCGGCGGTGACCGTGGCGGCTACCGTGGCGGCGGCGACCGTGGCTTCGGTGGCGGCGACCGTCAGGGTGGCGGAGGCGGCTTCCGTCCCCGCGAGGACCGTGGCGGCTTCCAGGACCGCAGCGGCGGCGGTGACCGTGGCGGCTACCGTGGCGGCGGCGACCGTGGCTTCGGTGGCGGCGACCGTCAGGGCGGCGGAGGCGGCTTCCGTCCCCGCGAGGACCGGGGTGACCGTCCCGCTCCTCAGGGTGGGTTCCAGGACCGCGAGTTCCGTCCCCGTGACACCGACGCTGGTGCGGGTGATAGCGGCTTCCGTCCCCGCGCCCGGGCCGATCGTGGCTGGGGCAACAAGCGCACCGACGAGGAATAACCCTCCATCTGTTTTCTGAAGGCCGGGCGATGTGCCCGGCTTTTTTGCTTTCAGCAGCGCATTGCTACACTCCAGCCCATGTCTGACGGAGCTCCTTCTTGAATCCTGCGCTCTGGGGCCTGCTGTCTGCGGGTGCCTATGGGGTGGGTGATTTCCTGTCCGGCCTGGCCAGCCGGCGTGATCCGGCCCTGCGCGTGGTGGCGCTGACCCATCCGCTAAGCGTCCTGGCTCTGGCCTTTTTGGCCGTGTCACTGGACCAACCGGTCCCACCTGCCTCTGACCTGTGGTGGGGCGCTGCGGCTGGTGTGGTGGGCCTGGGCGCGGTTCTTGCGTTTTACCGGGCGCTGGCGCTGGGACCTATGGGGACCGTGTCGGTGGGTGCCGGAGCACTGTCGGCCCTTGTGCCGGTGGTCTTCGGGCTACTGGCTGGCGAAAATTTGACAGCGCTGGGATGGGCCGGAGCAGTGGCCGCCCTTGCAGGGTGCGCAATGCTGAGCCTTACACCAGGACGGGGTGGCAAGGGGACTCAGGGCCCGGCCCTGGGCCTGCTCGCCGGGCTGGGTTTCGGTCTGTTCTTCGTGCTGCTGGGCCAGGCCCAGGCACCTGGGGTGCTGTGGACCTTGATGGCAGCGCGCGTCGCGAGTTCCCTGGTGGTGGTGCCGCTGGCCGCGTGGCTGGTCGGCCTGCGCCCGCAGGCACCTGGATTGATGCTGGCCTCGGCTCCCGGTGACACGCTGGGAAACCTGTTCTACCTGCTCTCGGCACAGGGGGGCGGACTGGCCCTGGCTGGTCTGCTGACCAGCCTGTATCCAGCCGTGACCACACTGCTGGCCGTGGCCCTGTTGCGTGAACGACTACGCCCAGCACAATGGCTGGGCGTCGGTATAGCGCTGGCGGGCGCGGTTATGCTCTCGCGACGTTGACTTCAGGGGTTGTGGCCGGCCCGCCTGTCTTGCCCAGCCAGCGGTCGAGCCAGTTCAGGTACTCGTGCAGGCGGGTCAGGCGCCGGTCCGGGCGACCCGAGCGGCTCAGTTCGTGGTCCTCGCCGGGAAAGCGCACGAAGCGGGTCGGGACGCCATGCAGCGTCAGGGCCGCGTACCACTGCTCAGCCTGTTCGATGGGGCAGCGGTGGTCCAGCACGCTATGTACGATCAGCGTAGGGGTGCGGACGTTTTCCACGTACTGCAGCGGGCTCATGTCCCACAGTTTGGGCACGTCGGCGCGGCGGTGAAAGTTGAGGCCCAGTTCGTCGTCCCAGAAGCGCAGGCCAATATCTGAGGTCCCGCCGAAACTGATCAGGTTGCAGATGCTGCGGTCGGTTACGGCCGCCTGGAAGCGGTCGGTATGCGCTGTAATCCAGTTGGTCATGAAACCGCCATAGCTGCCTCCCATGACGGCCGTGCGGCTGGCATCCAGGACCGGGTGGCGTTCCAGGCAGCGATCGAAGAAAGCCAGCAGATCCGCCATGTCCACCGTCCCCCAGCGGCCGTGGATGTCATCCACCCAGGCCTGCCCATAGCCCACCGAGCCGCGCGGGTTGCTGTAGCACACGCCGTACCCGCGCGCGGCCAGCAGCTGGAATTCGTGGGTAAAGGCGTGGCCGTAGTCGGTGTGCGGGCCGCCATGAATGCTCAGCAGCGCTGGTGCGGGCGCATTGCCGTCGGGCAGCAGCACCCAGCCTTCGCCCTCGCCCAGGTCGGTCGGGAAGGTCACGCGCTGGGGGGCGCGTGCCGGGAAGGGAAGCCGGGCGTTCAGGTCAGTGACCGGCTGGCCGCCCAGTTCCACTTCCGGGAAGCGGGTGGCGGTCTCGCGGATTACGGCCACGCTGCCGCCACGTGCGGTAAAGGATGGAATGACGGCCTCGGGGTCGTGCGTGTGCGCCTTGACCTGCCCGTCAAGCGTGGCCGTGAACAGGCCGCAGCTGCCACGCACCGTGCTGGAGAACAAAATGGTGCCGTCATCCAGCCACACCGGGCGGTCGGGCAGCGCGCCTACGTGGCAGTCTCCACCGACCAGGTTGCCCACCGGATGGTCGTGGCCCTCGTCCAGACGAACAAACTCGTCGTTGGGCTTCAGCAGGTACAGATGGGCATGCTGGGTGTTGCCCTGGCCTTCCGGGCGGCCGACCAGCGCAAAACGCTCACCGTCCGGATGGGGGATCACGGTAGAGATACTGGCGTTCCACTGCGTGATCCGGGTCACCTCGCCAGACAGGGGCAGACGGTAGACCTCGCTCTGCCACTGGGTGGCCCTGAACTCATCCACGCTGGAGACGAACAGCACGCCGCCGCTGTCCGGCAGCCACGCCACACTTGTCAGTTCCACGGCCGGGGTGTGCCACTCGGTCAGATCGTCCTGGGTCACGTCGTACAGCCACAGGCGGGCCGGCCGTTCAGGCAGCCAGTCACGGCCGTTGAAGCGGTAGCGGGCCCGGGTGATGACCCGGGCCTCACCGCGCTCGTCGCGTTTGTCCTCGTCGTCGCCGGTGCTCATAAACGAGATGAACCGGCCGTCGGGACTCCACTGCACGTCCTGAACTGGCTGGCGGAAGTCGGTCACCCGCCGCGCTTCGCCTCCCTTCAGCGGCAGGAGATGCAGCTGGCCCTTGCGTCCGTTGCCGTCGCGCACGAAGGCCAGCGTGGTGCCGTCCGGCGACCAGCGCGGCGCCGAGTCACGTGACTCTCCCGTGGTAAAGGGCTGGGCCTGTCCACCCGAGGAGAGCCAGATCTGGGACTTGTATCGTGGGCGGGCCCACTCGGTCTCGGGCTTATGCACGTCCTCTTCTTCCACCCGCGACAGCACGAAGGCCACCTGACGGCCGTCGGGGGAGATCTGCGGATCGCTGGGAAAGGCAAGGTCAAGCAGGCTTTCCGGAGTGACTGCGGCGTCCGGCTCTGGCTGTCGTGGTGTCATGCCACAGTCAAGCACAGGCGAGGAGCCGGAGCCGGGGTGGCAGTTCGGTTCTCCGGGACGCTCATGATCGATTCCTGAAGGTGTCTTGGGGGGATTGTGCACGTTTTCTGGCGGACACACTTTTATGCTGAGAGCACCGGAAATCCGGCATGTCGGCCCTTTCGACCTCGCTTCCCGTGACCCTGTGTCCGGGCCGATCGACATCCCTCAAGGAGATTCCATGCAGGAACTCGCATGCACGTGGGTGCCCGGCACCCTGGACATTGTCCGGCTCAAAGTGGGCACCAGCACCATTGAACTGACCAGCACCCGACTTGCCCGTATTTTTGGACCGCAGGCGCTGAACGACCTGTACCTGAAAGGCCGTGCGGTGCTCAAGGCCGACGCCCGTCAGGTCGCCATGCTGGCCTGAAGTCACCTCTTTTTCCCTCACGCGGGCGCCTCCTTTCCCTGTGGACGGAGGCGCCCGGCTGTCTGCCGTGGTGGGGCTGTCGGGGTAGCATCGGGCATGTTTCCTGACCTCCAGGCCATGCTGGCCGATCTGAAGACCCTTGTCGGCATCGAATCTCCCTCGAGTGACCCGCTGGCCGTGGCCCAGGTGATGGACGTGGTGGAAGGCTGGGCGCGAGACCTGGGCGCCGAGACCCACGCGCTTCCAGGCGGCACTCGCCAGTTTACCTTTGGGGACAGGGACCCGGGCGGAGGCGTGCTGGTCTTGAGCCATGCCGATACGGTTTGGCCGCACGGCACGCTGGACCGGATGCCCTGGCGCCAGGAGGACGACCGGCTGTATGGTCCCGGAACCTACGACATGAAAGCCGGCATCGTCGGACTGTTTCACGTGTTGCGGACCATGCGCGGCCAGTGGCCGGTGGGAGGAGTGACGGTGCTGTTGACTCCCGACGAGGAGATCGGCAGTCCCAGCAGCCGTGGCCATATCGAGGCCGCTGCCGGAAACGCCCGCGTCGTGCTGGTGGTCGAGCCGCCTGTGGCCGACAGTCACAACCTGAAAACGGGCCGCAAGGGCACCGGCACCTTTACCCTCCGCTTTCACGGGGTGGCCAGCCATGCGGGCAACAAACCTGAACTGGGGGCCAGCGCCATTACCGCTGCGGCTGAAGCGGTGCTGGCCGCGCAGGCCCTGGCCCGTCCCGAGTCCGGAACCACCATCAGTGTGGGCCTGATCCAGGGGGGAAGTGCCGTCAATGTCATTCCTGCTTCAGCGCAACTGGAGATCGACATTCGGGTAGCGACGCTGGCCGAGGCCGAGCGCGTCACCCAGGGCATCCATGCCCTGCAACCGGGCGACCCGCGCGTCCGGCTGGAGGTGCTGGGAGGCCTCAACCGTCCGCCCTTCGAGCAGACGCCACGCGCCCTCGAGCTGTTTCACCAGACCCAGGCGATTGCGCGTGAACTCGGCTTCGAAATAGGTGGAGAGTTCGTCGGGGGCGGCAGTGACGGCAACTTCACCGCGCCGCTGGCCCCGACCCTGGACGGCCTGGGTGCGCCCGGAGACGGGGCCCACGCCGCCCACGAGCATGTCCGCCTGGACCGCTGGCCCGACCATGTGCGGCTTCTTCAGCGCCTGATGCAGGAAGCCTGAAAAGAGGCGGCTTCACGGTCTGCTGCGCCTGGGAGCGCAGTGGCGGTGCAGGTGTCTGCCATTCCGTGACCGGGCCTCTGGCCGGCTCAGTGAAAGCCGCTGCCCTCCGGGCCGCTCCAGATGTGGGTCGTTGCGCCCTCTACTGGAGGCACGGAATGGCTGGCGGCGCTGAGCGGCTGGCGGCTGACCAACTCCTGCAGGTCCGGGGCTGACAGCGGCAGGCTCAGGGCGTATCCCTGACCCAGATCACAGCCCATCTCCATGGCCAGGCGCACCAGGCCCGGGGTCTCGAGTCCCTCGGCAGTCACGGTCACGTTCAGGCTGCGCGCGATATCCAGTACACCGCGCAGTAGCTGTTCGGCCTGATGGCGTTGCTGGTCGTCGTCATTCAGGAAACAGCTCACGAACGAGCGGTCCAGCTTAACGTCGCTGATCGGCAGGTCCCGCAGGCGGGTCAGGTTGGAGTACCCGGCGCCGAAATCGTCCAGTGCGACCTGCACGCCATGCGCCTGTAGGGCCTGCAGGGCCGCGACAGCGCGCGCGTCTTCGTGCAGCAAGGACGTTTCGGTCAGTTCCAGTTCCAGCCGAGTGGGAGTGATTTCCAGACCGTTCAGGATCTCCAGGACGCCCGGAACGAAATCACGGCGCATCAGCTGAAGGCCGCTGACGTTGACGCTGAGCAACAGATCCGGCAGGTGGGTCAGCTGCCGGCACGCCTCGTGCAGCACCCACAGGCCGATGGGCGTGATCAGACCCACGCGTTCGGCCACCGGAATAAATTCATCGGGACCCACGGGCCCCAGCACCGGATGCTGCCAGCGCGCCAGGGCCTCGATCTTCACAATCTCGCCGTCGGTCAGCGAGAAGATCGGCTGGTAGACCAGCCGCAGTTCATGGCGCGCCAGCGCGTGCCCCAGCTCACGCGCCAGCAGCTGAAAGCGTTCGGTGGCCGCGTGCTGGTCGGGGCGGTAGCGGCGCACATGCCCCCGGCCACTGCGTTTGACGGCGTACATTGCACTGTCGGCGTGCCGCAGCAACTCGCTGGGCGTCTGGGCGTCTTCGGGACACAGGCTCAGGCCAATGCTGAGCGTGGTCTCCACCCCAACCCGGGCACTGGGCAGCCTCGGCGCCTCTTCCTGGATCCGGCGGGCGATCGTCTCCGCCTCGGTGCCACTCACTCCAGGCAGCAGCACCACGAATTCATCACCGCTGAGCCGGAACACCTGCGCGTTTTCGCCTGCCACCCGGGACAGCTCACTGCTCAGCGCCTTGAGCAGCCGGTCACCCGCCGCATGGCCCAGGGTGTCGTTGATGACCTTGAAGGAATCCACGTCCACGAACAGCAGGGCAAACGGCTGGACCTCCGGGCGGGTCAGCCCGTCGAGCTGCCGCTCCAGACTCAGCCGCCCCGGCAGACCAGTCAACAGGTCGTGGTAGGCCAGCTGCCGCAGGGTCTCCTGCTCGCTTTCCAGCCGCGAGAGTGCGGAGGTGCGCAGCAGGTAGAACCCGGTGCCGTAGTACACCACCCAGGCCGCCAGATTCAGCTGCAGGGCCACCCGCAGCAGGTCCCGGTCCATCTCTCCCAGCACGAACGAGCGCTGGGCCACCAGCACGGCGCTCAGCAGTGCCACCAGCCACAGCAGCCCCGTCAGAAAGCGCCGCATCTGATCGGAAAAAGCGGTGGCCAGCGCCCAGGCCATAACCGGAGCCAGCCAGCTCAGCGACTCCATCAATTCCTGCATGGTCACGCCCTGGTCTACGCCGACGGCGCCCAGCAGCGACAGTTTGAGGGCCATGAATATGGCCGCACAGCCGATCAAGGCCTGGGTGCTGCGGTGTAACGACAGCCAGCCTTGCCAGGTGCTCCACCACAGCAGCGTCATGGTAACGGCCAGCACCGCGTACAGCGGCCGGTCATAGTGCAGGTCCCAGTGGTCATTGCGGGCCAATACCACGGCCAGCAGGGTTCCTGCCAGGGTCAGCAGCAGACTGGTCAGTAGCAGGCGCCGCCCTCCCGGTGGGGTGTCCTGCGCAAACGGGGGGGCGGACATGATGCGCCTCATCCTAGGGATGGGGACGGAGGCAAAGGTCTGGCCAGCGCAGCGGTTTCCTTTAGTTGTCGGTGGGGAGGGCGGCCTGCCCTACACTGCACTATGACCGGCCCGTGGCCGGGGGAGGAGCCATGTTCAAGCTGTTTCGCCGCCCCGAACCCAGTCCTTTTCTCCGTCAGGACGACTCGCAGACCTTTCGCGTCCGGATCCGCACCCGTCTGCACGGCGAGGTGGTCGAACTGCGCTTTACCAAAAGTGCGCATATCGGCGTGGACGACGACGGCAGCTACATCCTGCGCAAACCGGTGGTCTCGCCGCAGCACTTCGACCGTGGTGAGGTCGTGATCCGTTTTGACCGTCAGTACCGGGTCACCGGTACGGAAGCCAGGGGCGTGGACTTCATACCCGTCAGCGAGTGGGGTCCGGACTGACCTCGTAGAAGGTTTCCAGCGTGATGCGCTCGGGAAACTTGCGGATAAAGTCGACCGTACTCAGTGCCTGCGAGCGGTGACAGGCGATGGCCTGCAACTTGCGGGTGACATGTGCACTGACATCGCGGCGGATGGTGGGGGAGAGCCACTGCGCGCGCAGCACCTCGTTTTCCGGGGGCGTGTCCGAGGCGTAATACCACAGTCCCGGCCGTTCACTGGCCAGCAGGTTGTCCCAGGCGGCCTTCACGGCGCGGTGGGTGGTGACGTGGTCCGGGTGACCGTTGCTGCCGTTGGGGGGAAAGGTCAGCACCGTCTCGGGACGCAGGCGCGTCATCGCTTCGCGCGCGACCTCAGTCAGGGTGTCCAGCGGTTGGTCTTGCAGGTACTTGTCCGGGAAGGTGTGCTGCTCGTGCACGCTGCCAGGGTGGGTGGTCAGGCCGATGGTCTCCAGGCAGGCAGCCAGTTCCACGTCACGCATGCGGGCCAGTTCTTCCGGCGAGTCACATAGGCCCAGGGTGCGCCCGGCCTCCCCACGTGTCAGGGTGACCAGGCCGCAGGGCTCACCGGCCTGCAGGTAGGTCATCAGGGTGCCCGAGGCGCCGTAGACCTCGTCGTCCGGATGGGGCACGATCAACAGCAGCTTGAGGCGGGGCCGGTCAGGGTGGGGCGCGGACATGCCGCCCAGCATACGGTGGGTTTCCTGAGCCGGCTGCCCTTGAATTTACCGGGTTTAGCGGGGAGTACCTTGAGCGTGACCCGATATGGCGTAGATGGAGATAAGCCCCCACGATAGGAGGCACCATCATGACTGATCGCAGAATCCATACCGCCGAGTTCAAACGGGATGCCGTACGACTCGTCCGAACCAGCGGCAACCTGGCCGGCACCGCCCGTGACCTGGGGGTCAACGCTTCCCTGCTCCGTAAGTGGATGAATGCCGAGCAGGAGAAGGGCGAAGCTGCATTTCCCGGCCATGGGCAGCAGGTCCTGACTCCAGAACAGCAGGAGATCCGCAGGCTGCGCAAAGAAAACGAAATCCTACGCCAGGAGCGTGAGATCCTGAAAAAGGCGGCAGCCTTCTTTGCCAAAGAGACCACACGCTGAGGTATGAGTTCATCCGCGACCACCGCCCCAAGTACCGCCTGGATCTGCTGTGCCGGGTGCTGGAGGTGTCGGTGAGCGGGTACCACAGCTGGCGAAGAAGGCCGATCTGCAACCGCAGGCAAGAGGATGCGCTGCTCAAGCAGCGCATCAAAGACGTTCACCAGCGCAGCAAACGACGATATGGTGCGCCACGCATTCACGCGGAGCTGCACGCCGGAGGGATTCGGGTGTCCCGCAAGCGGGTGGCACGTCTGATGCGGGTTCGTGGTCTGCAGGGCAAGGGAAAGCGCCGCTGGGTTCGCACCACCGACAGCGACCACACCCTTCCAGTCTGCCCGAACCTGCTAGAGCGGCAGTTCAGGGTCTCGCAGCCGAACCAGGTCTGGGCTTGGGACCTGACGTACTTGCCCACGAAAGCAGGCTGGCTGTATCTCGCCGTCACGCTGGACCTGCATTCTCGCGCTGTGGTGGGCTATGCGATGGACACGCAGATGCCAGCCACGCTGCCCTTGGCTGCCCTTCGGATGGCAGCTGGGCGCCGTTGTCCGCCTCCTGGGCTGGTGCATCACAGCGACAGGGGCAGTCAATACGCGAGTGGAATTTTTCGGGCAGAACTGGCCCGCATGCGGGCCAGGGGCAGCATGAGTCGCAAGGGAGATTGCTGGGATAACGCCGTGGTGGAAAGCTTTTTCAGCTCCCTGAAACGGGAGTTGTTGGAAGACACCGTCTTTGAGAACCAGGACGTGGCCAGACACGCGGTGTTCGAATTCATCGAGGTCTTTTACAACCGTCAGCGTCGTCACTCGACTCTTGGGTACTTGACGCCCCTGGAGTTCGAACGCCAAGCTACAGCCGCTTAACTCCAGCTATGCATTATCGGGGCAGGCCCACCTTTTCAGATCAGAGGCCCGGACTGAGGGTGTTGGTCACAACCAGAGGCGGCGTCTTTCTCTTGAAGGGCCATCAAGCGCGATGTGGCTAAGCGCGCTGGCGGATGCGTCAGCTGACACAGGCGGGTCACCATTATCTCCATGACTGTTTCAGCCCTGCCTTTTGTTCTGCGGGAAGTCCGCGCACCCGAGGATTTTTCTGCTATTGCCGAGGTGCGTACGGCCTCCAGCCCTGACTGGCCGGTGAGTGCCGAGCAGATCGAACGCGAACGTGCCAACCGTGACCCGAAGCTGTACTTTACCGAACTGGTCGCCGAGCAGCAGGGCCGCATCGTCGGTGTAGGCGGAGTGGGTCACGACGATTTCTCCTTCGAGGAATGGCGCTACTGGGGCAGGCTGGGGGTTCATCCCGACGCGCGGGGCCAGGGCATCGGAGGAGCGCTGTACACCGAACTGCTGCGCCGGGTTCGTGAACGCGGCGCGCGTGAGGCGCGGACCATGCTCAGCGACCAGCCGCATGACGCCCCCGGACGGGCCTTTCTGGAACGGCGCGGCTTCCGGGTCGCCTGGGAGCGCTTCGAATCCAGCCTGCACACGGCCGAGGTGGAACTGGATGCCTTTGACGGTCTGCTGGACAGGGTTAATGCGGACGGTGTGCGGCTGATCTCCATCGCGGACCTCGCCGACGATCCGCAGCGCGACCAGCGCCTCTACGAGCTCGACTGGCAGCTGTTTCAGGACGTACCCATGGGCAGTGTGCTGACCAAACGCCCCTTCGAATCCTGGATCAAGGATGAGTTGCAGGACCCCAACATGCGCCTGAACCTGTCCTTCGTGGCCGTGCGCGAGGGGCTGGATGCCCCGCTGACCGGGCCGTACGTGGGGTACACCAGTCTGGGCTGGAATGCGGGAGGTTTCTACTACATCGGCATGACCGGGGTGCGCCGGGAAGACCGCGGCCGGGGAGTGGCCAAGGCGCTGAAGGTGGCGGCCATGCGCGCCCTGCAGGCTTCCGGCGGCGGCCTGATCCGGACGTTCAACGACGCGCCCAACCGCGCCATGCTGGGCATGAACTCCCAGCTGGGATTCAGGCGCACGGCCACCCGCTACCGTTACGAACTGCACCTGAACGGAGAGCCGCAGTGAAGGTCCACATCCGTGATGCCAGCCGTGCCGACTACCCCGAGATCGCCCGGATTTTCAGTGCGGTGATGCCGCAGCGTCCCCTCACGGCCGAAACCCTCGAACATCACCTGCAGATCCTGCTCGACCACCCCCTGCGCCCTCACCTGCGCGAGTGGCTGGCTGAGGTGGACGGCGAGGCCGTGGGACAGGCCATGGTGTTTCAGAGCCCGTCCATGTTTCACCCGGACCGCTACCACGTGGAACTGATGGTGATGCCCACCCATGCGCAGCGCGGCGTGGGCACCCGGCTGGCGCAGGAGGTCGAAGCTCACCTGCACTTGCGCGGCGCCCGCGAAGTGCTTGCAGGTGCCTACGAGGACCAACCGCATGCCGTGGCTTTCGCGCAGCGCCATGGCCTGAAGGAGGCCATGCGCGTTTTCGACAATGTCCTGGACCTGGGCAGCTTCGACTTCTCAGCCTGGGACACCCAGGCGCAGCTGCCGGCTGGCGTGCGCGCCATGACCCTGGGTGAGCTGACGCGGGAGCAGGGTGATGACGCTGCCATGCGCGCCTACCACAGCGCCTTTTCGGAAGCGAGGCTGGACGTGCCGCGCAGCGGCGAGGCGACCGAGCTGACACTGGACGACTTCCAGAAACGGGCACAGAGCCCGAATTTCTTTCCGGATGGCGTTCTGCTGGCGGTCACCGATGCAGGCGAGGTGGTGGCCCTCTCGGAGCTGTGGCGCTCTCCGACCGGGCCTCAGAGGCTGGATATCGGCCTGACCGGCACCCGCCGTGCGTGGCGGCGTCAGGGGCTTGCGCTGGCGCTGAAGCTGGAAGCTATGCGGCAGGCGGCCTCCGCCGGCGTTCGCGAACTGTGGACCGGAAACGCCACCACCAACGCTCCTATGCTGGCCCTGAACACGCGCCTGGGGTTCCGGCCCCGGCCCGCCTACATTGAATTTCACTGGGGGAACGTATGACTGTAACTGTCCGATCAGCACAGGACGGCGACTGGGACGCCGCCGCCCGCGCCTATACCGACGCACTGCCGCATGACCCCGTCAGTGGTTCTGAACTGCGGAAACGCGACGAGGAACAGCGCGACTGGGGGTACCGGTCCGGTACGCTGGTGGCCTGCAACCCTGAGGATGAGGTTATTGGCACTGCCTCCTACTTTCAGGACCCGGGGGCTTACCATCCCCGGCGCTTCACGCTGGAACTGGCGGTCGCGCCACAGGCCCAGGGTCAGGGAGCAGGAACTGCCCTCTGGGAAGCGCTGGACACCTGTCTGCGCGAAGCTGACGCCGAGTCCGTGCGTGTTCTGGCGCGCGAGGACCATTCGGTCGCGCCGGTGTTCCTGGCCCGGCGCAGCTTCGTGGGCGACAAGCGCTATTTCACCAGCGCGCTGGACGTCACCACCTTCGATGAAGCGCCGTACCGGATGCTGGAGAGCCGTCTGGCCCAACAGGGCGTGCGCGTGCGGAGCCTCAGCGATTTGCGCGCAGCCGGAATTCCTGATCTCCCCACCCGCCTGCACGCGCTGATGAGCGACGTGCGCTCAGACGTGCCACGCGCAGAACCGGCCACACCGCTAAGCTTCCAGGTGTTCGAGGAAGCGGTGCTGGGCGACCCGGGCCTGCTGCCAGACGCCTATCTGGTCGCCGAGCACGGTGAGGCCCTGATCGGCCAGACGGCGCTGTTTCGCAGCGAGGCCAGCACCGACCTGCTGACGGGTCTGACCGGTGTGACGCGCGACTGGCGCGGCAGGGGCGTGGCCACCGCGCTGAAGATCGCCGCGATCCGTGCGGCGCGCATAATGGGCGCCACCCTGATCCGCACCGACAATGCCAGCGACAACGCCCCGATGCTGGCCATCAACGACCGGCTGGGCTTCGTGCGTGATCCGGCCAGCGTGAGCTATATGCTGCGCTACTGATGCTGCTGAGTGTGGACTGGGACGCGTATTCCGGCACGCGGGAACTGGTGTTCGACGCACCGATCTGGGGAACGCCTGACCGTCCATACGACCGACTGGAGGCGTGGCACGACCGCGCGCGCAGACGTGGCGCCAGCAGCCAGGACTGGAGCGTGCTGGAGACGGACTTTCCGTTGTACCCCGGCTGGCAGGCCCTGCTCCAGTATGCCGGCGTGCCGGCATACATGACCCTCAGTCATGCAGACGCCTGGAACTGGCTCGAACAGTTTCCCGGGCAGGCTGTGCTGAACGTTGATTCGCACCATGACCTGGCCAGCTTCAGTGGAGACGGCGCGCGACTGCGGCCTGGAAACTGGGCCGGGCTGGCCCTGCTCGCGGGGCTTGTCAGTCACTACACCTGCCAGTATCCGCAGTGGCACGCTGGCCTTCCGGTGGCTGAGGGCCATGACCTGGACCGCACACGCACGGAACTGCACGCCCTGCTGCCCACACAACTCGTGGACCGCATGGCCCTGACCCGGCAGGACGAACTGCCTGAACCGGCCACCATCAGTTCCGTACTGCTGGTGCAGTCACCCGCGTGGACCAGCCCCGCCCACGACGATGCCTTTTTTGACCTGGCCTCGCGGCTGGGTTGTGCTTCTCTCGTGCCTCCATTGGACCGCCGTTAGCTGGCGGCTGACCTCATCAGGGCTGACTCTGCTCCATGTGGAGAGGATCAGCCCCGACGCTCTGGGAGAAGCTCATTTCAGGTAGTTCTTGCAGCCCCAGGCGCGAATGTCAGCCGAGCCTGCCCGTTTTGCTGTTGAGCAGTCAGGGACCCAGTCCTTCAAGGCACTTTACGAGGTTGCAGAAATAACGCCGCAACGTTCGCGCGCCCCGCTGTTGCCCGCCGGATCGGTCTGGTAGTCGTCGGGAGCAGCGTGAATCACGATGCTGCGCCCGATCACGCTGGTATCGCCTCTGAGATTGACCCTGGTGGTCAGGAAGTCGGCGGTTCCGGTGCCGTTGGCACCAACGCTGATCATGGGCAGGTCGCCGGCGTGGCCCACGGTGTTGGCGGCGGTCGGCGCGTCGTGATTGTTGGTGCCGCCCGGATCGAAATGCCCTCCGGCGCCCCCGAAAGACACGGTCGCTCCGTCAGTCCCCGTGGTGTTGGTACACGCCGGATTGACATGAATGTGCATGGCGTGCATCCCCGGAGCCAGACCGCTGACAGTGACCCGGACCCGGGTACTGTTGCCTTCTGCCATGAAGGTCGCCTGTCCGGTGGACTGACCCGCAGGATTCATCAGGTCCGCTCTGGCCATGGTAGGGCCGAACAGGGCGCAACTGGCCAACGTGGCGGTCAGCAGCAGGGCGACGGGCAGGACAGACGTTCTGTACATAAAGCACCTCCGGTGAGGATAAGGAGCGCTGTGCGGACAGGGTCGGAGTCAACTGTTTGCCTGAAGTCGGGAAAACCGTGTATGGAAGCACGGGAAAGCTGAGGCATAGTGCCCGCGCGGGCCGTGTTCATGACGTCGCAGGCAGCACCATGACGGGTATCCAGGAGCAGGGCGATGTCTCTGCCATCATGCTTCCAGCCCAGGCCGAAGTCAATTCGGCGGCCATGACCGCTGAACACCAGCCGGCAACCGGAGGTTTGGGTCCGGAGTGGTCTGCCAGTTCCAGGCCGCAGGGGCTGCCTGCTACCCCTGGAACTGCACCTGAACTCCATGTTCGTCGGCGTGACGGCGTGCCAGGGCGATCTGCATCTGGACCGCGTCGCGCAGCGCACGCTCCGGCTTGAGCCACAGGGCCTGCGCGATCTTGCTGGCACGGCGCACGGCCAGGGTCTCCTGCGGCTGCGCGAGGCTCACGGCCGCCAGCAGCGCCTGCACACTGGGCGGCACATCGGACAGGGGGTCAAACGGCACATGGGCTGTGACCCGCTCGGCACGCCGGCGCAGGCTGACCCGGGCTTCGGGCTGGCCGGCCCGCTGTTCGATCAGCACCTCTGCCACATCTCCGTATCCGCCCGGTGAGACGGCACCCCGGCGCGCATCGTTGGCCAGTGCGTGGGCCACCAGCATGTGCCGCCGGGTTCTCGGTACATAGCCGACCCGCAGCGCCATCACGCGCGCCTCGGCTTCGTCCATCACCTCACGCGCCAGTTCATGCAGGATGGTCGGGCCACGCCCATGGGCCACGGCCGCGATGACCGCCTGATTGTCAGTGTGCACGCTCAGCGGCTCGCCTTCCGGGGCCAGCCGCACCGCCTCGAGAACCGCGCGCAGTTCGGCCACATTGTTGTCCGGCACACTGAGCTGTCCCTGAAAGCGCGCCGGTAATGCGCCGGGGGTCAGCAGAACCAAGCCCCAGCCGCCCAGGCCGGAGCCGTCGGGCTGCTCATGCCAGCTGGCGTCCACAAAAGCATGGTTCATGCGCGGCTCCATTGAAGAGGCGGCCTCAGGGTCGCCGTGCAGAGGGTCTGCCAACCCTCATTTCCGCGGACCCGCTGAAGAACATGGGGCCCTGAACGGTGCTGACCAATGTGTTCCTCAGAGGTCAAGGTCAAGCACCTTTGACAGTGTCCGGCGGGCCAGCAGGTGCAGTCCACGGGGCTCCACCTCGCCGCGTTCCACCGCAGCGAGCAGGTGCGGCGTAACGGCCGCCTCCCGCGCCAGCGTGTCCAGCCTGATGCCCAGCAGCCGACGCCGCAGCCCCACCACCGAAACAAAAGTCTGTTCATCATGCCGGGTATCCATGCACCATCATGCCCCAGCCGGACGGAGCATGATGCAATACTGCCCTTAACATGGACGTTCTTGAGCTCTATCAGCAGGCCGGCGCGTACCACGAGGGGCACTTTCTGCTTGCCTCCGGCCGCCACAGCCCGAAGTTCCTGCAAAGCACCACCCTGCTTCAGTACCCGCACCTGACCGAGCAGATTGGCCGGGCCCTGGCTGACAGGCTGAAAAGCGAGGGCATCCAGGCTGACTTTCTGATTGGACCGGCCATGGGGGGCGTGACCCTGGCCTATGAGACGGCCCGTCACTATGACAACGGCAAGGGTGCAAACGGCCGGCGTGCGATCTTCGCCGAAAAAGATGGTCAGGGCGGCATGAAGATCCGCGAGGCCTTCACCATCACGCCGGGCGAGACCTTTGTGGCAGTAGAGGATGTGCTGACCACTGGCGGCAGCGTGCTCAAGGCGGTTCGTGCAGCCGAGCAGGCTGGGGGTCGGTGTGTGGCGATTGCCTGCATCGTCGACCGGCGCGCGCAGGAAGGGCTGCTGGATGGGTATCCGCTAGTGTCGCTGACGCGACTGGTATTTGATACGTATCTGCCGGATGAGGTTCCGGGGTGGCTGGCGGAGATTCCTTTGCAGGAGATTTAGGAATTCGGTTTTCTTGCCCCGCCCCCCAGCCCCCTACCCCAGAGGGGCAGGGGGAGCTTTCGTTGGCACTCAGCAAGGTGGGAGAGGAGATGGCCAGGGTGCTGGTGTCTTCCAGCGTTCCTGCTTCGATGCCATGCTCCGGGATCACGTATTGGGAGTCCGTTGACTGTGGGCACATTTGCTGTCCTAGACACGATTTACGCGACATAGAGCGGAAGTGGGTCGCCCCGAACCACCCGTTGAAGGAGTCGTCGGAGTGGCCGAGGAGGTCGCATGGTGGTGTACGCGCGCCAGGCTCGCCATACCCACACGAAGGGCTCCAACCACAGCCTGACCTGGCGTAACAGCACACTCCAACCAGGCGGGTGCGATGCACCCGCCTGATGCACGTCTGCGTCAGAATCTGCAGGAGATTGTTCGTCCCACCAGTGCAGGAAACAAAAGGCCGCGCAGACCAGACTCCAATGCCGCCTCAACGCCAGATCAGATCGGGCCTGACAATGCGTCCAGCCCAGATGCTGCTTGACCTCGCGATACGCCTGCTCGATCCGGGGACGCCGCGCATACAGCCGCGCCACCTCAAGCGAGGATGCTGGGGGCGTCGACACCCGGAACGGAGACAGGTCCTGTTCGTCCTCGCGCAGGTTCGTGATCAGGTACTGAGTGGTGTCAGCCGGGAGTGACACCGGATCCGGTGTCACGACCACCAGGCGCAACGCGCGACCACGACCATACGGTCCCCCAGCCAGTTCCGCACGCCAGAACAGCCGTTCATCCCCGTTCGCGAATGTGCGAGTGAATGGATGCCAGTCGCCTGGCGCTGCTTGCAGCGCCAGTTCCTCGACTCCACCCGGCTCGCCGTGCTCGTGCCACCAGGCATACGATCGGGGCAACGTCATGACAAAGGGGATCGATCCCCCCAGCAGGTACGTCAGGAAGAACTCGTTGCGCCCATACAGGCAGTCCGCGACTACCGCGCGGTACGGCCAGTCATGACGCACGGCTTCAATCAGCTCAGCGGCCAGTTGCGGTTTGGTGCGGAAGGCGGGATCGCTGGTCTGGCGTGGGAAATGATGCGCAGGCGTGTAGGGCCGCAATTGCAGTGGGAAGTAGGCCTGTGGCGTGTCGTAGAGCACGTGGACCGTAACGATTCCTGAATCCACTTTGCCCAGACTTCCCAGATACTGCCGCCCCACATGTGCGGTGTGCGTGCCGTGCTGGTGATCGACGAGACCGGTGATCACCAGCACGGCGTCTTCTGTCGGCGCGGTGCGGTTCACGGTGCGCATGAGGTCCAGCCTGGCCTGATGCAGCGCATCCGGATTCCAGGTGCTTTCGGAGAGGAACCACTGCAGTCGCTGGGCCGCTTTATGGTGGCTCCCGGCCTTTCCGGGTTCGGTATTCGCCAGCCCAGTGGCAGTTTTATGCCGCTCGGTGCCGACCGGCAAGCCCTGGAGGTACACGCGCAGCGCTTCGCGCTGCGTCGGTCGGGTAAAGACATGGTCCAACTGGGCACAGTACCGGTCCAGTGGATCCGCCACCAGAACATCTGTATCCATCTTCCAGTGTGCATCTCTTACGACTCAACGGACTCCCAATAATGGCCTTCGCGCTGCGCGCACGACGGCCTGGGTTGCAGTGACAGTAAACGAGCAGGGTATCTTGGTGAAGACAGCAGGGTTCTACTGAAAAAAAGGAAAGCTTTTGCTTTTCACTGCCTACCGTGCCCCATCACGAGACCAGCCACGAAAGCCGTCGTGCGCGCAGTGCGCGGGCTCTTCCAACGGGCGCGAAGGATGACGTCGAAGCCAGACATGTTGGCTGGACCAGCAGCCATATCGCGCCAGTCAAAGCTCTTGCCGAGTGCAACGAAAGCTCCCCCTGCCCCTCCGGGGTAGGGGGCTGGGGGCGGGGCAATCCAGCTAAGAAACAAACCCCCGCTTACTCCCCCACATCCTCCGCCCAAAGCGCCCGCATCTCCTCACTCCGCTCCAGCAACTCATTCAGCGTCCCTTCGTCCACAATCTGCCCATACTGCATCAGCAGAATCCGGTCTGCCCGGATCAGCGCGGCGCGGCGGTGTGACACGACCAGACAGGTCGCGTCCAGTTCGCGGAACAGACCATCCCACAGCTGGGCCTCGGTGCGAGCGTCCAGGGCACTGCTCACGTCATCGAAGACCAGCAGATCGGCGTCACGGGCCAGCATGCGGGCCACGGCGGCGCGCTGCACCTGACCACCGGAAAGCTTCACGCCGCGTGCACCAACCTGGGTCTCCAGGCCGCTCTGCAACTGCTCCAGGTCCGGTTCAAGCACCGCCAGCCGCACGGCCCGGTTCAGATGGTCCGGGTTGCTGCCGGACACAACATTCTCCCCCAGGGTATCGGAGAACAGGTTAGGCAGCTGGGCCGTGTAGGCGCTGCGTGGTGGTATTAGGAAGGAGGCGGGGTCCTCGATGGGCACACCGTTCCAGCTCACCGTGCCGCGCTGCACCGGAATCAGCCCCAGCAGGGCACGCAGCAGAGTACTTTTGCCGCTTCCGATCCGGCCGGTCACGACCACGAACTCACCGTGGCGGATGGTGAAGCTGGCATCCCGGACGCCCAGAATGCCGTCCTCGCCGTGTGTGGCCGTCAGCCCCTCGACGTGCAGTTCCTCCAGCGGCAGCGCAGGGGGAGCGGCAGGTGGCGCGGGTGGATCGCGGTGCAGATAGGCCGGGTGGTGTTCCACGATTTTGGTATCGGGGGCATCCTGGAGCAGCCGGGCCATACGCTCATAGCTCACGCCAGTGCGGCGGTGGCGGGCGATCGCATCGCCGAAAAAGGCCATGCTGCCGGTCAGGCGGGGCAGCAGTCCGATAAACAGCACGAACTCGCCGATGCCCAGGTTGCCACCACGGACCTTGCTGGCGCCCAGCAGCAGCACCAGGCCCACGGCCATGTTCACCATGTTGGTGTTGACACCCCGGATCAGCTCGGTCAGCAGCACGTCACGCAGCGCCGCGTGCCGGCGGGTTTCTCCCAGCTTGCGCAGGTGGGTGACCATGGCGTCCTCGCGCGCAGCCAGCTTGACGGCACTGACAGCTCCAAAGGTCTCGCCGATAAAGTCGGTGACCCGGGCGGTGGCCTCACGCATGCGGCGCCGGTAGGTGCGGATGGTGGGGGAGAGCCGCTGGACGAACAGCACCATCAACAGCAGCGGCGCGCAGACCAGCAGGGTGATCCAGGGGTCCACCTGCGCCATCAGTGTGATGGCCAGAACGCAGTACACCACGAAGCCCGCACCGTCGACCCACACTTCGGTATAGCCGGCGACGTCATCCACGTCGTCGCGGAAGCGGCTGACCGCCTCCGCCGGGGTGTCGGGCAGGCGACGGGCTCGGCGAGCCGTCAGCAGATAGCCCAGCAGATTGCGCCGCACCAGTGCGTCCAGGGTGTACCACAGTTCGATCCAGGCCCGAAAGGCGCCGTAAAAGATGCCGAAGCGGCTGGCCCGCACGAAGGCGAACCACCCGACGGAGACCCAGGCGGCCGCGATTACCGGATCGATCGGCTGCCCGGCTCCGCGAAGTTTCTCGGCCTCCTCCAGCCGACCAAAAATGCTGCTGACAGCCAGGGTCAGCAGGGCCGGCGCGGAGTGCACCATGCCCCACATCAGCAGGTTGAAAACAAACAGGGCCGGATTATAGGCGAACAGTCGCTTTTGCAGCGCGAAGGTCCGGTCACGGGTGGGGGTCGGGGCAGAGGTGGTCATGCAGGGCTCCGGTGGGGACAGGGGACGGATGGGAACATGGTGGCCAGCCGGGAGCTCATACCAGCACCCCGGCGTCCTCGCTGGCGGCGCCGGCCAGGAGCAGCCCGGCATACTGGCTGCGGGGGTCGCGGGCCAGGGCCTCGCGTGCGCCCTCTTCCAGCACCTGGCCGTCACCCAGGACCAGAATCCGGTCGGCGCGGGCCACTGTGTCCAGGCGGTGCGCGATGATGATCGCGGTGCGCCCCGACAGCAGCCTGGTCATGGCAGCGGTCAGCAGCGCCTCGGTGGCGGGATCAAGGCGGCTGCTGGGCTCGTCCAGGATGATCACGGCCGGGTCGCGCAGCATCACGCGGGCAAAGGCCAGCAGTTGCGCTTCGCCAGCCGACAGGCTGCCGGAAGGCAGCGGCGTGCGCACGCCTTCCGGCAGCCTGTCAAGCCAAGCGCCCAGACCCACTTCGAGCAGCGCCGCTTCCACCTGGGCATCGGTGATGTCCGGGTCAAAGAAACTCAGGTTGTCGCGCACGCTCGCCTGGAAGAGCTGCACGTCCTGGGTGACCACAGCCATGCGGGTTCTCAGGTCATGTAGAGGAACGTCGCGCACATTGACGCCGCCGAGGCGCACCTCACCGCTGGTGGCGTCATACAGGCGCGAAATCAACCGGGTCAGGGTGGTCTTGCCGCTGCCGGTGCGGCCCAGCAGGCCCAGGGTCTGGCCGGCGGGCAGATGGAAGCTCACATGGTGCAGCACGCCGCGAGAGGCAGGCTCACTGGGGTTGTAGGTGAAGCTGACGTCCTGGAAACCCAGGGCCAGCGGTCCGGCAGGCAAGGTCCGGGTACCTCCGTGGATCTCGCTGCGCAGCGCCAGGATCTCACTGACGCGGCCCAGGCTGGCGCCTGCCTTCTGCAGATCCTGCAACTGCTGGGTAAGCTGGTCGATGGGTTCCTCAATCATGCTCATGTACTGGTAGAGCAGGAAGGCCGTACCCAGCGTGATAGCTCCGGTGGCGTACAGGCCCACCGCCGCCGAGAGCAGGCCGACATAGCCCACTGCGAACAGCAGCATGCTGAGCTGCCACACCACGCTGCGCCGCCGCCAGGAAAAGGTGCTGCGCGTGAAGAAGTCCCGCTGGGTGCGCAGGAAATTATTCAGGTGATGGCCGCCGGCGCCCAGTGAGCGGATATCTTCCAGGCCGGTCAGGCGCTCCTCGACAAAACCGAACAGTCGGGCGCTGGCTTCCCGCTCGGCCTTGGTGGGTTCGACGCCCAGCTGCCGCACACGGTCCATGCTCAGCAGCGTTATCACCGTAAAGAGCGTGATACCCGCCCCCACCCGCCAGTCCTCACGCCAGAACATCACCACGGCGCCAGTCAGCAGCAGCGCGGCCCCGAACACCCTGACTGCGAACTGCGAAAAGAAGTTGCTCAGGGCCGTGACGTCACCGTCGATGCGCTCGATCATTTCCCCGGGAGTGCGTTCCTTGTGTTCATGCATGTCCAGCGACAGCAGGTGCGCCATCAGGTCGGCGCGCAGGCGGTTGGTGGCGGTCCAGCCCACCCGCGCGCCCACGTAGGTGGCCCCGGCGGTCATGAGCTGCACTCCGACAGCCAGCACGATGTAGATCACGGCGAGACGCGACAGCAGGGCTACATCCGCCCCGCCGATCAGCTTGGCGTTGTCCACGAACTGCCTCAGCAGCTGCGGGAGCAGCAGGTTGAGCCCCGTACCACTCAGCAGCAGCGCCGCGAGCAGCGCGACCTGCCATTTCAGTGGTCCCAGGTACACCCGCAGCACGCCCAGCATGGATTTCCGGGCATGGGGCTGGGAAGCAGAAGAGGAGGCGGGCGCCGTCATCCGAACAGCCTAGTCGGGCTACTCTACCAGAGCATCCGCCGCGTGGCTTAGAAGCGCCTGGATGAAGGGATTTCCAGGGCTTCCTGAGCGTTCATCCCGGCTCAGGCCTCGCGCTGGCCGGTGACCCAGTAACGCACCCGCTCGGCCACATTCTCCATGTGGTCCCCGATGCGCTCCAGGCTGCGGCCCACCCGCATCAGCATCAGCGCCTTGCTGATGTTGCGGGGATCTTCGAGCATGTAGGTCACCAGTTCACGCTGAATCTGCTCGTACAGGTCGTCGACCTCGTCGTCCATCTGCACGGTGGTCTCGGCGCGTATCACGTCGCGCTCGGCAATGGCAGTGCGCAGGTTCTGGCTCATTTCCCCCAGGCGCTCGAGCATCCGCGCGAGGTTCACGTAGCGCTTCAGTGCCGGTTGCTGCGCCAGCTCGGCACCGTCCTCGGCCACGTGCACCACGTAGTCGCCCATGCGCTCGATGTCGCTCAGGCTCTTGAGGACCAGGGCCACCAGCCGCAGATCCCGGGCCACCGGCTGGTGCAGCGCGATGATGCGCAGGCACTCGGCCTCAAGCTGCGCTTCCTGGGCGTCCACCTCGCGGTCCAGCGCGCGGACCTCCTCCAGGCGCTCGATGCGTTCGTGCAGCAGGACGTCGGCCGCCACCGGCAGCATCCGCTCGACCGTACCAAGCATGTTCAGGGCGCCGTTGAGCACGGCGCGCAGGTCGTTTTCCAGGGCTTCACGCATGAATTACTCCTTCGTTAACCGTAGCACTGTGTGGCACGGGGTGAACTATGAAATACGGTCTGGCCACGGCTCAGCCCAGACCGGCTACGCCAGGCAGGGTAAAGCAGAAGGCGTTGCCGTCTTCTTGCCGCTCGGCCCAGGCCTGCCCGCCCCAGCCATGCACGATGGACCGTACGATATACAGCCCCATGCCGCTGCCCTGCCCGGTGGCCTGCTGACCGCGAGTGTGGGCCCGGAACAGGCTGTCGGTGTCCGGAATCGGGGCGCCCTGGTCCAGCACGCGCACCTCCACCCAGGTGCCGCGCAGGCTGGTCTGCACGCGGATAGGCTGGGCGGGTGGGCCGTACTTCAAGGCGTTCTCGATCAGGTTCAGCAACACCTGCAGCAGCTTGTCGGGGTCGGCGCGTACCAGATGGTCCTGTCCGAAACTCAGCTGTGCCTGCCGGGTGCCCAGCTCGGTGCTGAGCAGCCGCTCGGCGCGCGTGAATGCTTCAGACAGCGGCAGGGTGCGGGCGCGGGTGGGTCGGAAGCCCACCGCCAGATCCTCGACCAGACGGGCCAGCCGCTCGGTTTCCTGCAGGCCCTGCTTCACGAAGTTCTGGGCCAGGTCGGCCGGCATGTCGTATTCCAGGGCTTCAAGCACCCCGCGCAGGGCCGCGACCGGCGTGCGGAACTCGTGCGACAGCACGGCGGTGGCTTCCCGCAGTTCCGCTTCGCGGCGGCGGTGCTCGGTAATGTCTTCCACGATCAGCGCACTGCTGTTCGCGTGGCGGGTAGCCGTGCAGCGCAGGGTGCGCCCGCCCGCTTCCAGTTCCAATTCTCCGCCCCTGTCCAGCAGTGCCTCCAGCGTGTGCCGGCGCACGATTTCCAGCACCGGGCGGCCCAGGGCGCGGTCCTGCGGCACGCCCCACAAGCGGGCGGCGGCTGCGTTGACCCGCGTGACCAGTCCGGCTTCACTGAGCAGCACTGCCTGAGGCAGCGCGTCCACCCAGGCGTCGTTGGTGGGTGCAGGCTCGGCAGCGCCCATCAGGTCGGCGCTCATGAGGCGTCCGTCCGGGGCCGCATGCGGTAGCCCTTGCCCCGCACCGTTTCCAGGAAGTCGGGTTTACTGGGGTCGTCGCCCAGGTGCGCCCGAAGCTGCGTGACATGCTGGTCCACCGTGCGTTCGCCGCCTAGGAAGTCCGCGCCCCAGACCCGGTCGAGCAGTTCAGTGCGCGAATACACCCGCCCGGTGTGCTGGGTCAGGAAGGCCAGCAGGTCAAATTCGCGCCGGGTCAGGTTGAGCCTCTTGCCACCCACGCGCGCCTCGGCAGCGTTCAGGTCCACGATCAGCGGGCCGTTGGTCAGGGTGGGGGGGCTGTCGGGCTGCGAGCGGCGCAGCAACGCCCGGACCCGCGCGACCAGTTCAGCGGCGCTGAAGGGTTTTGTCAGGTAATCGTCCGCTCCGGACTCCAGGCCCTCGACCCGTTCGGCCTCGGCGGCGCGGGCCGTCAACATCAGGACCGGCATGCGGCGCAGCTCGGCGTCGGCACGCAGCCGGCGCAGGAACCCCAGGCCGCTCTCGCCGGGCAGCATCCAGTCCAGCACCAGTGCGTCGGCCCCGCCCAGCTGTTCCAGGGCCCCGTGTGTGGAATCCAGGGCGGTGACCCGCAGCCCCGCACGCTCCAGGTGAAAGCGCAGGACGTCCCGCACGGTTCCCTCGTCCTCGATCACAACGACGTGGCTCATTGCCTCTCATTCTGACGTGATGCGTCAGGGACATGTCAGGTGCCCGCCCCAGTGGATAACTTCACGGCTGTCCAGCCTGCCGGGCCTGTCAACCTTCCGGCAGCGCGCCCCGGTGCGTTACCCTGGGCGGGCCCGTGCCGTCCAGCGTGGTGGCGTGGCCGGGTGGGGACAGCAGGCGACATCCCTCTCCAGGTCTGTTCTGTGAGACGCACCCCCACCCGACAGGAGTACACATGCGGAAGTTCTACACCTCGGAGTCGGTCTCAGAAGGACACCCGGACAAGCTCGCGGACTTTATCTCGGATTCGATCCTGGACGAGTTCCTGCGCCAGGAACCCACCAGCCGGGTGGCGGTCGAGACGCTGGTCACCACCGGCATGGCGGTCGTGGCCGGTGAGGTCCGGGCCATCACAGCCCACGTGGACGTGCAGAAGACGGTGCGTGACGCGGTCATGAAAGTCGGCTACACCCGCGCCAACTACGGCTTTGATGCCGAGTACAGCGCGGTGCTGGTTAGCATTCACGAGCAGTCCCCCGAGATTGCGGAGGGGGTGGACCACTCCGAGGAATGGCGCGGCATGAGCGAGGCCCAGCGCGCCCTGCCCGAGAACGCCTACAGCCTGGTCGGGGCCGGCGACCAGGGCCTGATGTTCGGGTACGCCACCGACGAGACCCCGGAGCTGATGCCGCTGCCGATCTCGCTGGCGCACCAGCTTACCCGCCGTCTGGCGGAGCTACGCAAGAACGGCACGCTGCCCTACCTGCGTCCCGACGCCAAGGCCCAGGTCACTGTGGTACGCGACGGCGACGTTCATGACGCCAGCGAGACTCTGGTGGACACCATCGTGATCAGCACCCAGCACGGTGAGGACGTCACCCAGGAACAGATTCGTCAGGACATGCTCGAGCACGTGATTCAGGCAGTCATTCCGGCCGGGTACCTCACGCCGGACACCAAGTACTTCATCAACCCCAGTGGCCGCTTCGTCATTGGCGGGCCGCACGGCGACACCGGACTGACCGGGCGCAAGATCATCGTGGATACCTACGGCGGCGCGGTGCCCCACGGCGGCGGTGCCTTTTCAGGCAAGGACCCGACCAAGGTGGACCGCTCGGCGGCGTACTACGCGCGCTACATCGCCAAGAACATCGTGGCGGCCGGGCTGGCCCGCCGGGCCCTGGTCGAGGTGGCCTATGCCATCGGCCGCGCGCGTCCGGTGAGCCTGCGGGTGGACACCTACGGCACCGGCACGGTCAGTGACGAGCGGCTGGCTGGGCTGGTAGAAGCCCACTTCGACGCACGTCCCCAGGCGATCATCGCGCAGCTGGACCTGCAGCGGCCCATCTACGCGCAGACCGCTGCCTACGGGCACTTCGGGCGTCCCGATTTTCCCTGGGAGCAAACTGACCGCGCTGAGGCGCTGCGGCAGGCCGCACAGGGCTGAGCAGTATTCACGAAAGGGCCAGGGTGGTCATTCCCCTGGCCCTCTCCTTTTGGACCTGATGCGGATTCTCGCTTGAAAGCCTGATCTTGTGGCTTGAATTTCAGACAGGGGAGAGCCTGTCTGTATCAGCTGCTGCGGCTGGCCTCGCGTTCGGCGTACACATCGGCGAATTTCAGTTTCAGGGCGCTGGCGCTGGCACGCGGGACCATCTCGCTGATGTCGCCGCCGTAGCTGGCGATCTCGCGCACCATCGAACTGCTGACAAAGCTCCAGCGGGTGGCCGCCATGATGAACACCGTTTCGACCTCACCGATCTGCCGGTTGAGGTGGGCGATCTGCAGTTCGTACTCGTAGTCCGACACGGCACGCAGCCCGCGGATAATGATGCCTTTCTGCTCCTGGGCCATGTAATCCACCAGCAGGCCGCCGAAACTGTCCACGCTGACATTGGGCAGGTGGGCAGTGGCGTCACGCAGAATCTGCAGGCGTTCTTCCAGGGTGAACAGGTAGCGGCCCTGTTTGCGGGCGTTGTGCATGACGGTCATGGTGACGTGATCAAACATCTTTGAGGCGCGTGTCAGCACGTCCATGTGTCCGCTGGTAATCGGGTCAAACGAGCCGGGGAAAACGACGTTCATTCGCCGTCCACCTTACCCTGTCCGGTGTCAGGGGCTTGTGCAGGCAGGTGGTAGATGCTCAGGACATTGCTGCCGTACTTGCGGACCTCCAGGTCGAAGCTGGGGTGCTCAGGCAGGCGCAGGCGGTCGGGATGCTGGCAGATCAGCAGGCCACCCGGACGCACCACACCGCTGCCCAGCAGCCTGAGGGTCACAGCAGGAATGTCCACGTCGTACGGAGGGTCACTGAAGACCAGATCGAAGCTGCCCAGCCGGGGCAGCAGGCCCATCGCGTCTCCCCGAAGCACCCGGGCTTGCAGGGCCAGTGTGCGCGCGTTGTGCTCCAGGGCCCGCACCGCCCGGGCGTCCTTTTCCACCAGGGTCACGCTGTAGCCGCGGCTGGCAGCTTCCAGCCCCACGGCGCCGCTGCCCCCGTGCAGGTCCAGGAAGGTCGGAAAGCGCCCCACCGGCGCGCGCGCCGCAAGCAGGTCGAACAGGCTCTTGCGGATGCGCGCGCCGCTGGGGCGGGCACTGTCCGGCACCTGTAGGGTGCGGCCCTTGGCGCTGCCGCCCAGGATACGCAGGCTCATGGCGTCAGCCTCTGTGGACTGAGCGGCCAGGCAACGGAAGTCAAGACAAGCACCTCATCGCCTTCAGCGTAACAACGCTCCATCGGCAGACACAAAGGGCCGCGCGGCCGCAAACTCCGCCAGAGCGCCTGGCACCAGCAGCCAGTCGTCGCCTGCCCGCGCCGCCTGCCCGGCCTGAACCAGACGGTTGAGTTCGGCTTCGACCCGCTGCGATACCCGGCGCAGCGGCATGGCGTCGGCGCCCTCGACGCCCCGCCACGTCAGAAAGGCACGGTGAAAGGCCGGCAGACCGTCGAGGCCCACGCGGGTTTCCAGGCTTCGCCAGCTCAGCTTGGGAACAGTCATGGACCTCAGTTGTAGCGCGCCTCAGCTGGCCCCGGGCCTTACAATGTCCTCATGACCGATCCCCTGCCCCCGGAGCCTCCTGCCGACGCCCAGGTGCTGCCGGCGGACCTCACCCGCCAGCTTGAGGCACTGGGGGGCCAGCTGGTATGGCGCATCGGCAAGGACGAAGTCAGCGAGGACGTGATCGTGCGTCTGGGCTTCGCCTCGGCCACGCCGCGCTTTGCCCACCTGCCCCGGCTGCGCAGCGCTGGCGACCAGGAGCTTCAGGCGGCCCTGGAGGGCGGGCGTGTGGTGATCGAGTGGGTGGACTAGGCGCGTGATTCTCGACGCCCGGCAGAGCTTTGTCCTGACCCATCCCGGGTCCCACGCCCAGGCCCTGGCGTTTGTACGGGACCCGGCGGTGGCCCTGTCCCAGGTACGCTTTCTGCGAGGTCTCCAGGCTGACGGGTATGGTGTGCGCGGCGAACTGGTGGTTACGGTGCCCATCCTGGGTGAGGTGGATCTGCCGTTTGTCAGCCGACTGCAGTTGACCTCTGAGGGGGCTGAACTGGTTCCGGAGCTGCTTGCCGGTGAACGTGCCTGGGTCGAGGTCAGTGGTCAGGCCCGGGCTAAAGAAAGCGCAGAGGTGCACTTCGACTTTCAGTTCAGCGCCCATCTGGCGGTGCCGGAAGCAGAAGGCTGGGGAGGCGCGGCCTTCGAAAAAATGGTGGGGGCCGCGGCCAGCCGTACCCTGGAGCGTGTGGCCCGTGAGCTGCCCGGCAGCGTGGCGCGGGCAATGTCGGCAGGATAATACGGCGTGCGTCACAGCCAGGGCAGCGCCGCGGAAAGATCCATACCGCGCAGCCCGTCTCTTTATATGCTTCTGCCACTATTCCCAGGTGGCCAGAGTGCCCCGATACACGGCGTTGGGTGTAAAACGGTTGTGAACCGACCAGGCGAGTGCGCCGCCCGCATGCCGGGCGGCGCACTCTGAATTTTCATAATTGGTTCAGCTGGTGAGCTGCTCGGGGAACTCCAGCACGCCGGCGTCGCTCCACAGGCCTTCCAGGTCGTAATATTCGCGGGCGTCTTTAGTCATGATATGCACCACGATACCGCCGCCGAACGCCAGCAGCAGCCAGCGTTCGCTGGGGCCTTCCACGCTGGGACGGGGCAGGCCGGCAGCCTGGGCCTTCTCCCGGATGTTCTCCTGCACGGCGTTGAGCTGCAGACCGGCGGTGGCGGTGCAGATCACGAAATATTCCAGAGTGCTGCTGACGTCGGTCAGGTCAAGCACCGTCACGTCCTCGGCGCGGCGTTCACGGGCGGCGTCCACGATGGCGCGCAACTGTTGCTGAATGGTCTGATCGGTCATGGGGTCTCCAGGGTCTGAGAGGGGGCGTCTGAGGGTGTCGTCGGCATCGGTGCCGGTGAGCTCTGGGAAGAGGAGGACTGGAACGGTACCGCCGGAGAGGTCTGGGCCCCGGACGCAGGATCCGTAGCCGCCAGCGCCCGCAGGGCCGCCAGGGACTCACGGGCGTCCATGCCCAGCAGAATACCGACCTCTCCGCTGCGGACCGGAAAACGTTCGCCCTGCAGCCGTGGCAGACGCAGCGCGTCTGCCAGCAGGTTCGCTTCGTTCACGGCGTCGGTCGTGAAAACCTGGCTGGGCTCCCGGCTGGCCGGGGCGGACTCCAGATCAACCTTCGCGTAGCCCAGGGCCTGCAGAGCCCGGCCCATGGCTGGCCCCAGGTCAGCTCCGCTGGCGTCCACCACTTTAAGTGTCACGTCCGGTGCCTCACGGGTGGCACTGATCTGAACGGGCGTATCCCCCCACAGCCCGGCCAGCCGCTCGCGGTTGACAGCCAGGTTGAAGGTGCCAGGAATCGGTTCGGTCGGCAGCGTGGCGAACGAGAGCTTCATCTGTCCCAGGTACGGCTGCAGAGAGGTCAGCATGCCCAGGTCCAGGTTGGTCTCTACGCCGTCGCCGATCCCGCCCAGGATGGTGGGCAGCGCTGCCAGCCCCTGGGCGGACCGGAGCCTGGCCGCAAGCTGGGTCAGCGCCTGTTTCTGGTGGTCCATGCGGCCGTAATCGTCCCCGAAGCCTTTGCGCACCCGCAGGAACAGCACCCCAGTCTTGCCGTCCAGGTGGTGCTCGCCGGGTGAGAGCTTGAGATCCACGCCCGCCGCCTGATCCACCCACTCGATGCCTCCTTCCGGTACCGTGACGTCCAGGCCGCCCAGTGCATCGATCACCCGTTCCACGTAATCGGTGCGGACAATCACGTACGAGTCCACCCGCTCGCCGGTGATGGTCTCAGCGGCGAGCAGAAGACCTTCGGGGCCCTGCAGGTAGTACTGCATGTTGATCTTCTGCTGGCCCCTGCCGCGTGAAGGATCGTAGGGGCCCACGTTGGTGTCACGGGGAATGCTCAGCACCTTGACCTGGGTGCCGCTGACCTTGACCAGCATCACGGTGTCGGTGTTGGGCGGCTGGGTCAGGCCGGTGCGCTGGTTCTGGTCCTTGCACGGCTGGCGGTAATAGCAGTACACGATGTCGCGCCCGGCCACCAGTACGGTAAATTCCGGTGCGGCGCCGCCTGGACCGCTCATGGCCGTTCCGCCGGCACCGCTGACCAGGGCCAGTCCCCCCAGGGTCATGGCCGCCACACTCAACCCGAAAGCCTGCGCGGCGCGCAACAGCGCCAGTGGGCGGGAACGGGGTGGCGTGGGCGTAGCCCTCTGGCTCACGGCCGGGCCGGATCACGCCGGGCCGGATCACGCCGCGTGGCGTCCGGCTGTCCGCAAGACGATTCGGGCATGGTGAGTTCAGAAAGTTCGGAAGACGGCTTGGGCATGGTGGGGGTCTCGCTCTCCTGCTGAATGCAGGGCAGTGCATAATAGGCCCGCAGCGTCCTTGGATGCACCTGAATGCCCCTGCCCTGCAAATAGGTGACCTTGGAAACAATGGCCCGTTCCAGGGCGCCTGTCAGGTCCTCCAGCGCCAGTTCACGGATATCGGCGTTGACCCCGCGCCCGGGTTCCGACACGTCGGCGATATAGACACATGCCGACACATCGTTGCCGCCGCGCGGTCCGGTGGTGTGGTCCTCGACCGCCTCCAGCACCACCGGATCGTGGTAGCCCCAGCGGGTCAGCAGGGTGCGGGCCGCACGTCCGTGCAGAGCCAGCGGATGGGCCGAGTCGATGCTGCACTCGGGTGGAGCCAGCCGCAGCAACTCAGCATCCGGCAGGTCCCGGGCAATGTCATGCAGAATGCCCGCCGCGTAGGCGCGCTCAGGGTCGGCGCCATTGGCCAGCGCAATATGCCGCGCGAGTTCTGCCACGCGCAGCACATGTTCGAAGCGACGTGGACGAACCATCAGCCGGACCCTGTCTTCCCATACCAGCCAGTCCAGCAGGCTGTGTTCAGGAGACAGCACCTCGGTCGTCACGCGCTTATGTGGCCGCTGCCCCACATCATAAGCAGAGTATACGCTCATGGCCCGGCCAGCCGTCTGATGCATCACTAATGAAATGAACAGGCCTGCTTCAGGGTGCGGGGGGGCGGGCCGGTGGAGGTGTGGGCGCCGTGCCGGGTTCGCGCGCAGCGGGGGCTGCTGGTGTGGCAGGGACTGCCACGGGACGGGCGGTCACGACCGTCAGCCGTACCGTGACCTCCTCCAGGGCCTGGGCGCCAGCGGGCAGCCGCAGGGTCACCGGCGCGGTGTAGGTTCCGGGACGGTAAGTGACCGAGCCTGCTACCTCACGCAGGCGGGAAAGCAGTTCTGGGGCCGCGACCAGACGGACATTGCTGGGCTGCACACTGGACGATGTGACTTTCAGGCCCGCAGGCGGCGGGTCCAGCATGACCGGGAGGCTCTTGACTGGCAGATCGCCCGTGTCCAGGCGGCGGACTGTGACTGTGGAGGGCTGCATCATCAGGCCCTGGACCGGCCGCCCCTGGGCGTCGAGGGCAATCAGGGGAAGTTCCCGTTCGGCACCAGCTGGAATCACCGAGGGACTGGTCACCACCTGGCTGACAGTGCCCACGACCCGGCCAGGACCGCTCACACTGGCCTCGGCGGGAGAAACGGTATAGCGGGGCAGGCTCGATTCCGCGGGAGTGGCCACGCCCAGGGTCACTGGAAGGGTGCGGGTCAACTGGGTGTCCACGAAGCCCTGCACCTTGTCCGGGTCCTGACGGGTCAGTGTGGTTTCAGTGGGGGCCGAGATCTGCACCGGGCGTGTAAAGCTGCCTTCAGGCACCCCCGTCACGTCCACTGTCGCTTCGATGTTCTTGGCATTCAGCTGCCGCAGCCGTTCTGGCCGCCCGGACAGCGTGACGCGAACCGTGGCCGGGTTCAGGGCGCTGGTGGCCCGGGTGCCGCGCCCGCCGGTGGTGTCACGCACCGTGACCGGAACGTCATAGCCCTGCTCCACATTCACCCGCCGGTCGGCGGTAGCCACCAGCCACAGTGCCACCGAGATCAGCATGGCCAGCAGCTTCTGCGGCAGGTTGTGCAGGGCGCGGGTCGTGATATAGCGGGGCTCCATCCAGCGCCGCACCCGGGCCCAGTGCAGCTCCGGTCCGCCCGGCCCCCTCACGCCCGCTCCCGGGGCTGAGCGTCAGTGGAAGTGGGGCTGCCCGGCTCAGGTGCCATGACCGGAGCAGCCTCATCAGATATCCGGTCCAGGCGGCTCACCGGCACCTGACGGTCGTAGACCAGGGTGCGCAGCTGCTCGCGCAACTCGGTGCCGTTGAGGTCAGGTCCCAGCTGCCCGGCCAGGGCAATCCGCATGCTGCCCCGCTCCTCACTGACCACCAGCACCACCGCGTCGGTCAATTCGGACAGACCGATGGCCGCGCGGTGGCGTGTACCGTAGCGGCGGTAGGTGCCGTCACTGGACTGCAGCGGAAACAGACACCCGGCGGCCACCACCCGCGAGCTTTGCAGAATGACGCCACCATCATGCAGGGGGGCATTGCGGGCGAACAGCGCTTCGAGAAACGGCACACTGACCATCGCGTCGAGCCGCACCCCCGTCGCGGCGTATTCGCCCAGTGGCGTCTTGCGCTAGATGGCAATCAGCGCGCCGGTCTTGCGCTCGGCAAGGCGCTCCATGGCCCGCGCCAGATCCTGCAGCACCACCCCACCCTCGGCCACGTCGCGCCCACGCGGGCGCCCGACCCGCTCCAGCGCGGCGCGCAGCTCCGGCTGAAACAGCACCACCAGCGCGAACAGGCCTACCGTGCCGGCTCGGCTGAGCAGATAACTCAGGGTGGTCAGGCCCATGACCTCGGCCACCAACCAGACCCCGGCAAACACCAGGATGCCGCGCAGCACGTTCACCGCCCGGGTGCCGACCACCAGCAGATAGCCCTGATACACCAGGAACGCGACCAGGAGCATGTCCAGAACATCCTGGACATTGACCTGACCGAACGGTGTGAGCATGGGGCGGAAAAGACTCCTTTTCAATGCAACAAGACGGGGAAATGGATTGACGCGCGCCTACTATACGGTCTGCAACCTGACCAACCGTTAAACTTGCCTCCTGAGACTGAAGAACCAAGGAGGATGACATGCAGATTCGTTTTCTGGGCCAGAGCGCATTCCTGTTGCAGGCCGGTAATCACCGTGTGCTGATTGATCCCTTTCTACAGGGCAACCCCCTGTGCCCGGTCACGCTGGACGAGGCGCTGTCGTGGCAAGTGGACGCCGTGCTGATCAGCCATGCGCACGGGGACCACTGGGGTAACGCCCTGGACTTTGGCCGCGCGGGTATACCCGTGATCGGGACGGCTGAAATCGGCGGTTACGCCCAGCAGCACGGGGCAGCGCAGGCCGTGGGTATGAACATCGGCGGCACCTACCGGGCTGAGTGGGGCAGCGTGACGCTGACGCCGGCGTGGCATAGCAGCTCCTTTCCAGACGGCACCTACGGCGGGATGCCCACCGGTCTTGTGGTCGAGATGGGGGACAAGCGCCTCTACCATGCTGGCGACACCTGTCTGTTCAGTGACATGCGGCTGATCGGCGACCGGGGGCTGGACGCCGCAATTCTGCCTATCGGCGACCATTTCACGATGGGCCCGGAAGAAGCGGCGCGCTGTCTGGAACTGCTGCGCCCCCGCGTGGCCATCCCCATGCACTACGCGACCTTCCCGCCCCTGACCGGTGACCCCCAGGTCTTTGCCCGCGAGGGACAGGCGCAGGGGGTCGATGTGCGCGTCCTCAGCCCGGGGGACACCACAGAGCTGTAGGCCACCTGCAAAAAGTGGACCCGGCCATTTGCCGGGTCCATCGTTCTGGAACAGGATCGGGCCAGATCGCTTCAGCGCTCGCTGGTCACCAGATCAGCCTCTGCCGTCGTGCGGGTCTGGTTGGGGGTGGGATCGGGAAACTGTGGGTTGGCCTTGCGACCAGCGTCGTGAGGATGGGTGCGGGCGTCAACGTGAACGTCCAGCTTGGGGCGGATCTTGTAGCGGGTGGTGCGGGCGGGGAGGCCCATGGCGATGCCGTGCGGCGGAATGTCGCCGCGCAGCAGGGCGTGCGTGGCCAGCATGGCGTCGTCGCTGACCACGCTGCCGGCCAGGATGGTGCTGTGGTACGTGATGCGTGCGCCGCGGCCGATCACGGTCCGGCGCAGGGTCACGTCCGGGCCGTCGAGCACACTGTGGGTGTGGCTGTAGACGTTCACGTAGTCGCTGATGCTGGCTCCGTCGTGCAGTTCGATGCCGCCGATGTCGTCGAGCAGCACGTGGCGGTGAACGACGACATCGTCCCCAACTTCCATGTTGTACCCGACGCTGAACTCCACATTCTGCCAGCACTTGAAGTTGCGGCCCACCCGCCTGAAGATCCGCTCGGCCAGCAGGCGGCGCACCGGAATGCCGGTCACCGGATTCTGGCCCAGCGGCGTCAGGTCGAGGTTCTTCCACAGCCACAGCAGTGGCTTGACGGCTGCAAATTTTTCGGCGTCCGTGGCCATGTAGTACTCGGCTTCAAAGGTCACGTTGCGGGGGTCGAGGTTCAGGGCCGCCAGCGGCGCGTCGGCCAGCAGGTCAGGGTAGCTGCGGGCATACATCGTCTGGGCCAGCAGATCGCGGGTCAGCATGTGGCGGTCCGTGGCGGGGTCGAGGAGCCGGGCCTCCAGGTCCCGCAGGAACTCGTTGAAGGTCGCCTGCGCGCCCGTGTCTATTTGTACAGGCTTGAGCCACGTCATAGGTTTCACTTTAGCCTAATACTGTAAAAAATAAAGCGACATGATTAGCCGTCCTGGGGTGTAGCTGCCCCTTGCGTGCACGAAAGGCTAAGGCCGCGCGGGCCCGGCACAGGTACGCTGAGGGGCATATGCTCGTCTCTGACCGCGTGCAGGACCTACTTTCCCGTGAACGGGCGCTGCTGAGCGACGTGCAGGCCTTTCTGGAGGTGCACGGCGCCCCGCCCGAGGTGATGGACCATGCCCGAACCGCCGCGCGCGCGCTGGACGAAACCTTTCTGCTGGTCGTGGTCGGGGAGTTCAATGCCGGCAAGAGCAGCTTCGTCAACGCGCTGCTGGGTGCCCAGGTTCTCCCTGAGGGCGTCACGCCCACCACCGACCGCATCTATGTGCTGGTGCACGGAGAGCAACCCGGACAGATGGAGCCCACGCGTGACCCTTTCGTCAGCCGGCTGACCTACCCGCTGCCCAGTCTCGAAGGGGTGGCGCTGGTGGATACGCCCGGGACCAACGCGATTATCCGCCAGCATCAGGCGCTTACCGAAGGCTTCCTGCCCCGAGCGGACCTGGTGCTGTTCCTGACCAGTGCCGACCGGCCCTTTACCGAGTCCGAGCGGCAGTTCCTGTCCCTGGCAGCCCGCTGGGGCCGGCAGGTGATCATGGTGGTCAACAAGGCCGACCTGCTGGAGACCCCGGAGCAGAAGGGACAGGTCCGTGAGTTCGTGGAAAACGGCGCGCGCGGCGTGCTGGGGTTGACCCCGCCGGTGCTGATGATCAGTGCACGCGGTGAGCAGCGTGGCGGTGACCCAGGCTTCCATGCCCTGCGTGAAATTCTGAAGATGCGGCTCTCGGAAACCGAGCGCACCCGCCTGAAACTGGCCAATCCCCTGGCTACGACCGGAGAACTGCTGAGCGGCGAGGAGGCCCGCGCCGACGCCGCGCGCCGGACCCTGACCGAGGACCTGAGTGTCCTTCGCGACCTGGAAGCCCAGCGCGAACACCACCGTGAAACCATGCTGGGGGAACTCGACGGGCAGCTCAACCGCATTGGGCGATTGCTGAGCGAATTCGAGGTGCGGGCCGACCGCTTCATTGACGACAAGCTGCGGTTTTCCAACCTGCGCGGCCTGATCAACAGCCGCGCCATCGAGGACGAGTTCCGGCGTGAGGCGGTTGGCGACCTGCCAGACGCCATCGACCGGCAGTTCGGCAACATGATCGACCGGTTTGTCGAGGCCAACCTGCATTTCTGGGAGGATGTCCAGGCCTTCCTGATTCGCCGCCAGCCCAGTAATGAGGTGGCGCGGACCCGCTTTTCTTACGACCGTGGCGCGCTGCTGGAGGGCATCGCCGGCTCGGCGCGGGATCACCTGGAAAACACGACCGAGCAGGAACTCGGCCGGCAGCTTTCCCGCGACGCCGAGGACGCCATGAAGGGCGCGGTGGGTGGTCTGGCCGGTGGAATCGGCATCGGGGCCGGCGTCGGCGCCCTGATCGGAGCCACGGCCCTGGATTTTACCGGCGGCATCCTGGCGGGCCTGACGCTGGGCAGCCTGGGTCTGTTCGTGCTGCCCAACAAGCGCCTGCAGGCCCACCGGCAGCTGCGGCAGAAGGTCAGTGACCTGCGCCTGGCCCTGGAGCAGATCGTCCGGCGCGAATACGAACGCGAGCAGGAGCGTGCCGACTCGCGCCTGCGCGACGCGATCAGCCCCTACACCCGTTTTACCGAGCAGGAGCAGGTGCGTCTGGCCGCCGCCCAGACCCGCGCTGCCGAACTGCGCGCCCGGCTGGAATCGCTGCAGGCAGACGTTAAGGCGCTGGGCTGACGCCTGACTGCGTCAGCCCAGCAGCTCGGCTTCGTGCACGATGTCCAGCACCCGCTGCCGGATGATGGCTTCCTCGCGCAGATAGCGCTGGGCGCTCATCTGCACTCCGATCGCCGCGACCACACCGTCGGCGTGGTAATACGGCACGCCCAGCGTGCACTGGCCGGGAATCCATTCCTCGATGCTGTAGGCGTACCCCAGCCGTTTGACCCGCGCGACTTCAGTGCGCCATTCGTCCAGGGTGGTGATGCTGCTCTGGGTGCAGGCCACGAAGCTGCGCGGCTGCAGGTCCAGGTGGGCATACAGAATCTTGCCGCTTGACGTCGCCGTGGCCGGAAGGTAGATGTCCAGTGGCATGTCGATGTCGGCGTCCGGATGCCGCTCGCGAATGGCAGCCACGATATTCTCGCCTTCAAGAACGCACAGGAAGGCCACCGACTGCACTTCCAGCGCCAGCCGGGTAATCAGCGCGCGGGCCTCGGGAAACCAGGGCAGGGCGGCGGTCAGCTGCGCGCCCATTTCTGCCAGATGCCACGACAGGCGGTATTTGCCGGCGGGCGTGCGGCGCAGAAACCCCGCGTCCGTCAGGCCGGCCAGGTAGGCATGGGCCGTGGCACGCGGCACCTGCAGGTGCGCAGCCAGGGCACGCACACCCCACTCGGGTTGTTCGGCACTGAAGGCACCGAGGATATTCGCGGCCTTTTGCAGGGACAGCACGTGTCCAGCTTACCCAGACAAGCCGGGAAAGTACACCGCCCGTCTATCCACCTGACCCTCATGGTGGGCACTACAGCAGGGGACAGTCGAAACCCTCAACTGCTGTGGGACAAGCGGAGCGAGTAACTGGTTGAAGGGAAATAGACGGAAGTGCGCTCCTCCCGTTGGCGCAACGGAATACCGCTGTCAGGCTTGGCTCAGCACCAGATTGACGGTGTAACCCAGAGCCTGTGCACTGCGGGTGGTGACCTCGCCCTCCTCGCTGCCCGGCAGGGCCAGCAGCTCCACCACCTGAACCCCCAGGCTTCGCAGCAGGGTGTCGAGTCCGCTGCCATCGAACGCGTCCGGGGAGGTGGCCCGCACCCGCAGGTCACCCGCCTCGGCGCGCAGATCAGGGTGGATGACCCAGCCCCGGGTGAAGGTTTCGCCTGAGGTGCCCTCGTGTCCGTCCCACTGCACGAACACCAGCAGGTGCCCGGCTTCACGCGCGGCCTGGACCTGGGCCCGCCAGGCCCGTGACAGCGCTGGCTCATCCGGCTGGTCTTCTAGGTAATGACGCTGCGCGTTCAGGAGCAGGAGTGCCGTGGCCGTCCGGTTCATGCCCCTGATCATAGCCGGGCTGAGGGGACCGCCATAAAGCAGGCGGCCTGGGTGGAGTTGCACCCAGGCCGCCTTGTCATGGGCCTGCCCTTACTCCTTGACAGTCATGATGCTCAGGCCAGCGTCCACATAGACCGTCTGCCCGGTGACGCCAGTGCCCAGGTCCGAGAGCAGAAACAGGGCCAGCTTGCCGACCTCTTCCGGGGTGGCGTTGCGGCCAAACGCCGCGTTACGCGCGCCCTTGTCGTACAGCCCGCCGAAGCCGGGAATGCTGCGCGCCGCGATGGTGCGCATGGGGCCCGCGCTGATGGTGTTGATGCGGATCTCGCGTTCGCCGAAATCAGCAGCCAGGTAGCGGGTGGCGGCTTCCAGTGCGGCCTTGGCCACGCCCATCACGTTGTATTTGGGAACCACCTGCTGCGAGGCGTGGTAGGTCAGGCTCACGATGCTCGAGCCCTTTCGGAGCATCGGCTCAGCGTGACGTGCGGCCGACACCAGCGTGTAGGCACTGACAGTCAGGGCCGTGTTCCAGTCTTCGGGGGTGGTGTCGAGGAAGCGGCCTTCCATGGAAGCGCGCGGCGCATACGCAATCGAGTGCACCAGGATATCCAGGTGTCCAAACTCGTCTTTGACCCGGGCGAAGAGAGCTGTCATATCTTCCTCGCTGGTCGCGTCGGCCTGCTGGATCCAGGTGTTCTCGTGGCCTGCTGTCAGCTTCTGGAGCTCACCCTGCAACCTCTCGCCCTGGTAGGAAAAGCCCACGCGGGCTCCGGCTTTGAGCAACTGCTCGGCAATGGCCCAGCCCAGGCTGCGGGAATTGGCCACGCCCATTACCAGGGCCGTCTTGCCGGAAAGGTCAACGCTCACACTCATGCCCGAGACTCTAGCAGCGTGGGCCACCAGATGGCTGAAGCCGGTGCAAGCTGCCCGGCTGCATGCTGGTCTCTCTTCACCCCGGACCTCATGATCAGCAGTCAGAATCGGGGAAGACATGAGCGCCGATACTGAAGTCCTGATGCTGCTCCGCGCTCCTCATCTCACGGCGCCGCACGCGTTCACCACGCGCGCAGGTGGAGTATCGACGGGTGTCTTCGGTGCTCCGCGCGGCGCTGCTGCCAGCGGCGGTCTGAACCTCGACGACCGGGAAGACGACTCCCGGGCGGTCGAGGAAAATCGCCGACGCCTCAGTGCGGCCCTCGGCTTTTCCCCGGCCTCCTATGCCCGCCTGACCCAGGTTCACGGTACCGACGTCATCACCGCCCAGGGTCCTGGCCTGTGGACCGGCGACGCCCTGGTCACCGACCGGGCTGGGGTGCTGCTGGCCATCGGTACGGCGGACTGCTACCCGATTCTGTTCGAAGATCCCCAGGCAGGCGTGATCGGTGCGGCCCACGCGGGCTGGAAGGGCACGCTGGGGCGAATTGCCGCGCACACCGTGCAGGCCATGACCCGGCTGGGGGCAGCGCCCGAACGCCTGAAGGTGGCTGTGGGACCGGGCATCTGCGGGGCGCGGTACGAGGTCAGCCCAGATGTGGCCGGGCAGTTTCAGCAGGCTGGTCTGGGCCACGCGGTCCTGCCGAACGAGGGGCGTGTGCACCTGGACCTCGCGGCGGCCAACCGGAGTGTGCTGCGTGAAGCTGGCGTTCCCGAAGGCAACGTATGGCTCAGCGGACGCTGCTCGACCGAGGAAGACTTCTATTCCTACCGTCGGGACGCGGGCCGCACCGGCCGGATGTGGGCTGTGATCGGGCGCGCCCAGCCCGGAGAGGTGCCGGCATGAGCCTGCTGCGGCCCAACGACGTGATCGACCACATCACGCAGATCACCCCCGAGTTCCTGGCGGCGCGCGGCCTGCGTGGGCTGCTGCTGGACCTGGACAACACTCTGGTGCCCTACGGCAGTTACGACGAGGTTCACGACATGGTGCGCTGGGCCAGCGAACTGCGTCAGGCCGGGATCCGCCTGTATCTGCTGAGCAACGCTACGGGCCGGCGTGCGGCCTTCTGGCTGGACAAACTGGGGTTCGCGGGAGTCGGCATGGCCGGCAAGCCCAACCCCCGGGCCTACCGCCGCGCCCTGACTCAGCTTCAACTGCCGCCCACCCAGGTCGGCATGGTGGGAGACCAGCTGTTTACGGACGTGCTGGGTGGCAACCTCTGTGGCCTGCACACCGTGCTGGTCCGTCCGCTGATCGACAACGCCCTGCCGCACACCCGCGCGGCCCGCACCCTGGAACGCGCCGTATTGAGGCGCTACGGCCATGACTGGAATCCCTGAGCCCGCCTGCGCCCCGCGGGGCTGCACGAATATGAATCTCGTACTCTTACCCCTAACACGACATATGGAGGAACAGCATGGCTCTCTCAATAGGTGACCGGAGGCTCGGTGCCATCCTGCTTGAACAGGGGTACGTGAACGACACCGATCTGCAAAAGGTTCTGGTGCGTCACGCCGAGGTGGGTGGCCGGCTGGCGGACGTCCTGATCGACACGGGCGTGGTGGGCGAAAAACGGATTGCCCGCGCCATCGAAGAGGCCCTGGGCCTGCCGCTGGTCAACCTGCTGGTCGTGACCCCGGACCCCGAGGCCCTGCGCATGATCCGGGCGCAGACGGCCCTGACCCATCAGGCGTTTCCCTTTGCCGTGGAAGGCGGCACGCTGCGGGTGGCCATCGTGGACCCGCTGTCCAGCGTGGCCATCGAGGCCCTGGAAGACGACAGCAACCTCAACATCGAGCCCTACCAGGCCATGCGCGATCAGATCATGTGGGCCATCGCCACGCATTACCCCGAGCTGAACCTCTCGGCCGTCTCCCCAGACGATCTGCCCGAGTCGGGCAACAGCGGCGGGGGCATGCTGGGCCAGCGGCTGGTCTCACGCGGCATGATCACGGACCTGCAGTTGCAGCAGGCGCTCGACGCCCAGCAGCAGACCGGAGAGCCACTCGGCATTACGCTGGTGACCCAGAAGGCCATCACCGAGCAGCAGTTGTACGAGACGCTGGCCGATCAGATCGGCGTGCCCTTCATGACCAGCACCGCCGCGTTCAACCCGTCGGAGGATGTGCTGGGCAGCATGCTGCGCGCCGACGCCCTGCGCCTGAATGCCGTTCCGGTAGACGAGGGCGCGCAGGGTGTGACGGTCGTGACCAGCGACCCGCGCAAACGCGAGGACATCGAGGCCCTGGTGGGCCGCAGCGTGCAACTGGTCCTGGCCCGCCCCAGCGACGTGGACACATTGATCGAGCGCTTCTACCCGCAGCGTGGTCGGCTGGGTGAGCAGATGGTCCAGCAGGGGCTGCTCTCGCGCGCACAGCTGCGTGAGGCGCTCAACGTGCAGGCGCGCGAGGGCAAGGTCAAACCCCTGGGCGAGGTGATCCTGGAACTGGGGTTCGCCGGCACCGACGAAATTGACAGTGCCCTGCAGAAACAGAACTCCGGTGGTGGTCGCCTGGAAGACACCCTGGTGCAGTCCGGCAAGCTCAGCCCTGAGATGCTGGCACGCTCCCTGGCCGCGCAGCTGGGCTACGAGTTCCTCGACCCGGTTCAGAATCCACCGGACGCCGGGGTGGCTGCGCTGGTCCCCGAACCCACCGCGAGGCGTTACGGCGTGATTCCGGTGCGCTTCCAGGGCGAGTCGCTGGTCGTGGCCATGAAAGACCCGCGCAACGTGTTTGCGCTCGACGACCTGAAGCTCATCACCGGGCGAGAGGTGATTCCGGCCGTGATGGCCGAGAAGGACATCACCCGCCTGATCGAGCGCTACTACGGCAACCGCGACATGGCCGACCTGAACCAGAAGCTGGTGCAGGAATCCAACAAGCGCGAGCGCGAATCCAAGCGCAATGACGACGTGGACCTCTCGGCCGGGCTGGACGACAACGCCGTGGTGCGCGTCGTGGACAACCTGATCCGTGAGGCGGCGCTGCAGGAAGCCAGCGACATCCACATCGAGCCCACCGAGACCTCGTTGCGGGTGCGCTACCGCGTGGACGGCGTGCTGCGCGAGCAGTCGGAACTGCCCAGAGGCAGCTCTCAGAGCATCCTGGCCCGTATCAAGATCATGGGCAACCTCGACATTTCCGAGCGCCGCGTGCCGCAGGACGGGCGCGTGCGCTTCAAGAAGGGCAGTATCGATATCGACCTGCGTCTGTCCACGCTGCCCACCGTGTACGGCGAGAAGGCCGTAATGCGTCTGCTGCAAAAAGCCAGCAACATTCCCGAAGTGGAAAACCTGGGCTTTTCCGAGTACAACATGCAGCGCTACATAGACGTGATCCAGAAGCCCAACGGCATCTTCCTGGTAACCGGACCGACCGGCTCGGGCAAGTCCTTTACCAGCTTCAGCACCCTCAAGCGCATCGCCAAGCCCGAGAAGAACACCACCACCATCGAGGACCCGGTGGAGTACGAGATTCCCGGCATCGTGCAGTCGCAGGTCAACCCGGTGGCGGGCATGACCTTCGCCCGGGCGCTGCGCGCCTTCCTGCGTCAGGACCCGGACATCATCTTCGTGGGGGAAATCCGTGACGGCGAGACGGCCAAGATCGCCGTGGAGGCGGCCCTGACCGGCCACCTGGTGCTGGCCACCCTGCACACCAACGACGCGCCGGGTGCCATTACCCGCCTGGAGGAGATGGGCGTAGAGCACTTCAACATCGGCGCGTCGGTGGTCGGGGTGCTCGCGCAGCGTCTGGTGCGCCGGGTGTGCCCCGAGTGCAAGGCGCCCACCAACGCCGACCCGGATGTGCTGCGGCGTCTGGGCATCACCGAGGACGACATCCGCGGCGCCCAGCTGATGCGCGGCGCCGGCTGCAACCGCTGTGGCGGCACCGGCTACAAGGGCCGGACCGGCATTCACGAACTGATGGTTATTGACGACCCGATCCGCCGCGCCATCGGCGGGGGCAAGAACGCCTCCGAGATCCGGGACGTGGCCGTCGAGTACAGCGGCATGAAAACCCTGCGTCAGGATGGAATCGACAAGGCCCTCTACGGCATCACCACCCTGGAAGAAGTTCTGGCCGTCACCAGCAGCTAAGCCCTCCGCTCCCCACTCCCTTTGTAGAGGTTTGCCATGACACAAGCATCTGTTGACATCACCGATATCCTGCGTTTCGCCGCCGAGAAAGGCGCGTCCGACGTGATCCTGACCGTCGGTCTGCCCCCGCAGTTCAAGCTGCACGGCGTGTACGACTCCCAGGGCTTTGCTGAACTGCCCGCCACCGAGACCCGCAAGCTGATGTACTCGATGATGAACGAGAAGCAGCAGCGGACCTTCGAGGAAAAGCGCGAGCTGGACTTCTCCTTCGCCCTGGGAGAAAAGGCGCGCTTCCGTGTGAACGCCTTTATGCAGCGCGGCAATGTGGGCGGCGTGATGCGTCTGATTCCCACCAAGATCAAGAGCGCACAGGAGATGGGACTGCCGCAGCAGGTGATCGACATCGCCAACGCGCCGCGTGGTCTGGTGCTGGTCACCGGTCCGACGGGCTCGGGCAAGAGCACCACGCTGGCGGCCATGATCGATTACATCAATACCACCAAGAAGATGCACATCATGACCATCGAGGACCCCATCGAGTTCATGCACACGCACAAGCAGAGCATCATCAACCAGCGTGAGGTGGGCACCGATACCATGGACTTCGAGGCGGCGCTGCGCGCGGTGCTGCGTCAGGCCCCCGACGTGATTCTGGTGGGCGAAATGCGTGATTACGAGACGATCAAGGCGGCTGTGACTGCTGCCGAAACGGGGCACCTGGTGATGGGCACGCTGCACACCAACTCAGCGCCCGAATCGATCGACCGTATCGTGGACGTGTTTCCTGAAGAGCAGCAGGAGCAGATCCGCGTGCAGCTGGCCAACAACCTGGTGGCGGTCATGACCCAGCAGCTGCTGCCACGCCTGGACGGCGCCGGGCGCATCCTGGCCTACGAGCTGCTGATTGCCAACCCGGCCGTGCGGGCCCTGATCCGTGAGGGCAAGACCTTCCAGATCACCAGCGTGATGCAGACCGGCGCACGCGAAGGCATGGTCACCATGGACGCCTTCCTGGCCAACCTGTACCGCCGCCGCATGATCAGCTTCGACGTGGGCAGCGAGCGCGCCGTGGACGCCAAGGAATTTGCCCGGCTGGCCAACGATCCGAACGCCAGCACCGGCATGGCCGCCAGCCTCGGTGTCCCCGGTGGCACGGGGCCCGGCGCCTTTGCGCCGGCGCCAGCCGCAGCAGCTTCGGGCACGGCAGCGGGCCGGGGCGGAGATACAGGGCGGGGCGGCGTCGCCGCCACATCCGGCGGCAGCAGTAACCCATTCGGCCGCCGCTGAGTGCTGGTAAGAGAAAAGTGGGGGATGAGCGCTGCGCCGTGAAGCCACCTTGGCGCTACGCTCCTGTTCCAAACAGGCTCCAGAGAAGTGAACTGCATAGCCACTCATAGGCGAGCCGCCCCCACCGAAGTGGGGGCGGCTTAGCTTTTTAAACAGGTTATGCGCCGGGCTGGTTGATCTTGCCCTGCACGGGCGGAATGCTGGGCTGCTCGGCCTCGGTCTTGGGCAGCAGCAGCAGGTCCAGCACCTCACCGACCCGCTCGACGGCGTGAATCTTCAGTTCGCCGCGGATACTTTCAGGCACTTCCTGCAGGTGAGGCTCGTTGTCCTTGGGAATGATGACCTCGCGGATACCGCCCTGGTGGGCCGCCAGCAGCTTCTCCTTCACGCCGCCGATCGGCAGCACCCGGCCGCGCAGGCTGATCTCGCCGGTCATGGCCACGTCCATCCGCACCGGGCGTCCGGTCACCGCGCTGATTACCGCAGTGGCGATCGTGATGCCAGCGCTGGGGCCGTCCTTGGGGGTAGCGCCGTCGGGGAAGTGCACGTGCAGGTCCAGGTTCTTGTGGAACTCGGGGTCGGCGCCGTACTTATGGGCGTGGGCCCGCAGGTAGGCCACCGCCGCACCCACGCTTTCCTTCATCACGTCGCCCAGTGAGCCGGTCATGCTGATCTTGCCAGTGCCGGGAGTGGCCAGCGCCTCGACCAGCAGCATGGTGCCGCCCACGCTGGTCCAGGCCAGGCCCTGAGCCACGCCTACCTGGGGTTCTTTCTCCATGCGGTCGGGTCGGTGCAGCGGCACGCCCAGGAAATCGGGGATCTGCGCGGCATCAATGACCTTCAGGCCTTCCCAGGGTTTTTCCAGCAGTTCGCGGGCGGCCTTGCGGGCCAGCTTGCTGATCTGACGGTCCAGGTTGCGCACGCCGCTCTCGGCAGTGTATTCCTCGACAATGCGGTTGAGCGCCGCGTCGGTGATTTCCACCCGGTCAGTCAGACCGTGCGACTTAATCTGACGGGGAACACGGTAGCGCCGGGCAATCTCGACCTTCTCCGGCTGGGTGTACCCGGGAATCTGGATGACCTCCATCCGGTCAAGCAGCGGGCGGGGGATGGTCTGCAGGCTGTTGGCCGTCGTGATGAACATCACCTGCGACAGGTCGTAAGGGACTTCCAGATAGTGGTCCTGGAAGGTGTGATTCTGCTCGGGGTCGAGCACTTCCAGCATGGCGCTGCTGGGATCGCCGCGCCAGTCGCTGCTCATCTTGTCGATCTCGTCAAGCAACATTACCGGGTTGATCACGCCGGCGGTCTTCATGCCCTGGATGATGCGTCCGGGCATCGAACCGATGTAGGTGCGGCGGTGACCACGGATCTCGCTCTCGTCACGCACGCCGCCCAGCGCCATGCGCACGAACTTGCGGTTCAGGCTGCGGGCCACGCTCTTGCCCAGCGAGGTCTTGCCCACACCGGGAGGGCCTACCAGGCACAGAATCGGTGCGCGCAGTTCGGCGTCGTCGGTGCGTTCCTCAGCACTACGCTCCCGGCGCTGCTCCTCGGTCTCACCGGGCTGGTGGGTCAGCTGGCGAACGGCCAGGAATTCCAGGATGCGGTCCTTGACGTCGCTCAGAGCGTAGTGGTCGCTGTCCAGGATGTCGCGCGTGCGGGTGATGTCAAGGATCTCCTCGTCGCGTTTGCTCCAGGGCACGTCCACCAGCCAGTCGATGTAGTTACGGACCACGGTGCTCTCGGGGCTGCCGCCGGGTGTACGCTCCAGGCGCTGCAGTTCCTTGAGCGCCTTTTCCTTGATCGACTCGGGCATGCCGGCGGCCTCGATCTTCTCGCGCAGGGCCTCAACCTCGGCCGGGCCATCCTCGCCGCCGCCGAGCTCCTTGCCGATGGCCTTCATCTGCTCGCGCAGATAGTACTCGCGCTGGTTGGCGTCCATCTGTTCTTTGACGCGGCCAGCGATCTTCTTGTCCATGTTGAAGCGCTCGGTGTCACGGGTCAGGAACTTCAGGACCGCTTCGAGACGTCCGCGTAGGGCGGTGGCCGAGAGCACTTCCTGCTTCTCTTCCGGGGTCCAGGTGGCGTGGTGGGCCACCTGATCCGCCAGGGCGCCGGTGTCGGTCAGGGCCTTGAGGCCTTCAAGCTGGTAGTTGTCCAGGCGCAGATTCTTGTTCTGGCGCTGATACTCCTCAAAAGCCGACTTGACCTCACCCGCCAGCACGACCACTTCACGGCTCTCGTCGGCAGGAGTCGGCTGCGTCTCGGCGCGCACGCGCAGGTAGGCGCTGGGCACCTCTCCCTCTACGCGGGCACGCTCCTGGGCCTCGACCAGCACCTGATAGGTGTTGTCGGGCATGCGGACGACCTGCTTGACGACCCCCAGGACACCCATGTCATACAACTCATTCAGGGTGGGATCATCGGTACGGGCGTCGCGCTGGGTCAGCAGCAACACCCGGCGGTCCGAGGCCTGGGCCTCGTCGACCGCACGCTTGCTTTTGGGCCGCCCTACGTCCACATTCATGGTGACGCCGGGCACGATCACGATGTTTCTCAGTGCAACTACGGGAAGTTCCCAGATCATGCTTGCTCCTTGAGACCGCGCTTAGGCGGGAATGTTTGAGTGTACCGCGAGGATATAAAAGACAACACCCCCGCCCGAAGTGTCCAGAGATTCTAGGGAGCCGGGGCGCAGGGTGCTGTAATTTACGTTGCTATCAGGCAGACTTCTTGAGTCCCTTAGACTCAAGGACACTCATCGGCCGGTCGATGTTCTCGGCGTCGAAGCGCAGTTCTTTCAGGCCTTCCATGGGAAGTTCGAACAGCAGGTCAGTCATGGCCTTTTCCAGTACCGCACGCAGGCCACGGGCACCGGTCTTGCGTTCGCGGGCGCGGTGGGCTACCTCGCGCAAGGCGGCGTCGGTGAACTCCAGGTTCACGTCCTGGAAGCCGAAAAGCGCCTGGTACTGCTTGATGATCGCGCCCTGCGGCTCGGTCAGGATGCGCACCAGCGCCTCTTCGTCGAGGTCCTGCAACTGCACCACCAGCGGCAGACGGCCCACGAACTCTGGAATCAGGCCGAACTTGACCAGGTCCTCAGGCAGGAAGCGCAACTCTTCTTTCTCGTCGCCCTTGTGCTCGGCGCCGAAGCCCACGGCGCGGACATTGGTACGGGCGCGGGCAATCTCACCCATGCTCTCGAAGGCGCCGCCTACGATGAATAGGATGTTCTTGGTGTTGACCTGCACCAGTTCCTGTTGCGGGTGCTTGCGGCCGCCCTGCGGAGGCACCTGCGCGACCGTGCCTTCGATGATCTTCAGCAGGGCCTGTTGCACACCCTCGCCGGACACGTCGCGGGTGATGCTGGTGCCCTCGGACTTGCGGGCAATCTTGTCGATCTCGTCGATGTAGATGATCCCGCGCTCGGCGGCGGCCACGTCATACTCGGCGGCCTGCAGCAGACGCACGATCACGTTTTCCACGTCGTCGCCCACGTAGCCGGCTTCGGTCAGGGTGGTGGCGTCGGCAATGGCGAACGGCACTTCCAGCATCTCCGCCAAGCTCTGGGCCAGCAGGGTCTTGCCGGTGCCGGTCGGGCCGATCAGCAGGATGTTGCTTTTCTGCAGGTTGACGTCAGGGTGCGCCAGACGCTGGTAGTGGCTGACCACCGCGACTGCCAGAGCTTTTTTCGCCTCGTCCTGACCGATCACGAAATCGTCCAGGTAAGCCTTGATTTCCTTGGGGCTGGGCAGCTCCTCAATGCGGAAGTCGCCTCCGGTCTTCTTGTTCTGCTTGACCAGTTCGCTGGCGCGCTCGGTGCATTCGTTGCAGATAAACGCCGCGCGCCCTGGCGCTTCGATCAGCTGCGCGATCTGTGGATGTTGCCGCCCACAAAAGGAGCAGCGGTCCCCTCCCTTGGTCATTGCTCGCCTCCCAGTTCCCGGGTGTTCTCGATGACGCTATCGATCAGGCCATAACGCATGGCCTCTTCCGGCGACATGAAGTAGTCGCGCTCCATATCGCGCATCAGCTTCTCGTGCGGGATGTCGGTGTGCCTATGGTAAATCTCGACCAGCTTGTCACGCAGGTGCAGCACTTCCTTGGCCTGCACTTCCAGGTCCGGGGTGTTGCCGCGGAAGCCCGCCGAGCCCTGGTGAATCATGATCCGGCTGTTGGGCAGGGCCATGCGTTTGCCCTTGTCGCCGGCCATCAGCAGGACGCTGCCCATGCTCATGGCGATGCCTACGCAGATGGTCGACACAGGTGCCTTGATATAGCGCATGGTGTCGTAGATGGCCAGCCCGGCGTAGACCTCGCCGCCGGGGCAGTTGATGTACATCTGGATTTCCTGTTCGGGGTTCTGCGAGTCGAGCAGCAGCAGCTGCGCGACGATGGTGTTGGCCATCTGGGATTCAATGGGAGTCCCCACGAAAATAATCCGGTCTTTCAGCAGCCGCGAGTAGATGTCATACATCCGCTCGCCGCGTCCGGTCTGCTCGATCACGTAGGGAATAACGCTCATGGGCGGCATTATCGCATGGGTCGGTGGGAGGAAGGTGGGCAAGACCGCGCTGAAGCGGGGTGACCCGCTGCACTTGCCGAATAATTAATGCTGCCCGCTTTCCTCAGCCTGCTCGTCTACCCTGAAGGTCCATTTCAATGACAGGAGGTCAGGCATGACAGGAAGAGACGACACCATTGTTTCACGGTCCGAAACGACTGAGGTTAAGGAGTCCCACTCCTCCGGCACCATCGGCGGCACCGAGACCCACACCCATACCGAGCACCGCGAGGTTCATCAGGAAGTGCCGGTCCGGCCAGCTCCAGAAGTGACCGAGACGACCACCACGACCACCACCATCATCGAGGACTGACCTCGGGATCAGCAAGGGGGCCAGGAGTGACTGCTCCTGGCCCCCTTGCTGGTTCATTGATATGTCTCAATCCACGATCATGGGGATCAGCACGGGGTTGCGTCCGGTCACCTTCCGCACGAAGCGCCTGACGGCGCCGTACATGTCGTCACGCACGTCTTCCAGGCGCTTCTTTTCGCGCATGCCGGTTTCGACGGCTTCGAGCGCCACCCGGCGGATCTGGGCGTCAAGCTCGCGGTTGGGGCGCACGAAACCGCGGGAGACGATCTCCACGTGGGGGGTAGGCTGCAGCACCGCCGTCATGATGATCAGGCCCTCCTGACTCATGTTCACGCGGTCGAGCAGCACGTCGTCACTGACGTCGCCGACTCCCAGGCCGTCCACATAGACGGCGCCTGCGGGCACCGTGCCCGTCACCTTGAATTCGTCAGGGCCGAGCCGGACCACGTCGCCGTTGCGGGCGATCAGCGTGCGCTTGGGCGGTCGGGGGAGGGTCTGGGCCAGCTTGGCATGGTTGATCTGGTGACGGGGCTCACCGTGCCAGGGCAGGAAGAACTTGGGTCGTGCCAGGTTGAGCACCGTGGCCAGTTCCTCCTGAGATCCGTGTCCGGAGGCGTGTACCCGGTAGGTGGGCGGATAGTACACGTCCACGCCCAGTTCGTACAGGCGGTTGATCACCAGATTGACCGCTTCCTCGTTGCCGGGAATGGGGTTGCTGGACAGGATCACGCTGTCGCCGCGCCGCAGGGCGATCTTGGCGTGGTTGCCAAAGGCCAGACGCGAAAGCACACTCATGGGCTGGCCCTGCGAGCCGGTGCAGACGTACAGCACCTGCTGGTCCTGCAGGGTGCCGACCTCGTCGTTGGTCAGGAACGGCTCGGGCAGTTCCATGTACCCCAGCCCCTGGGACACCTGGGCGTACTTCAGCATGCTGCGGCCTTCCATGACCACGCGGCGGCTCTGGCGGTGCGCGATGTTGATCACGTTCTGGATCCGGTGCACGTTCGAGGCGAAGGTGGTCATGAACACCCGGCCCTTGCAGTTGGCAATCACACTTTCCAGGTTGCGGGCGACCTCCGCCTCACTGGCGGTCCGCCCCGGCCGCTCGGCGTTGGTGGAGTCACTGATCAGCAGCAGGACGCCTTCCTTGCCAGCCTGCTCGATGCGGCCTAGGTCCGAAAGCTGCCCGTCGCTGGGCTCCTCATCGAGCTTGAAGTCTCCGGTGTGCAGTACCTGTCCCACCGGAGTGGTCAGGATGTAGCCGGTGTTGTCCGGAATGGAATGCGTCATGCGGATGAATTCGACTCCGAAGTGCGTGCCGATCTTCACCTTGGCGTTGGTGTCCGCTTCACGCAGGTCGATATCGCCGTCCTTAAGACCGAACTCGGCCAGCTTCTCGCGGACCAGACCCAGGGTCAGCGGCGCGCCGTAGACCGGCACCCTGGGCAGGCGGGGCAGGATGTACGGCAGGCCGCCGATGTGGTCCTCGTGGCCGTGCGTCAGAATCCAGCCCTTGATCAGCTCGGCGTTCTGCTGCAGGTAATCGATGCGTGGAACGATCAGGTCGATACCGACCTGGTAGGCATCCGGAAAGGCCAGGCCGCCGTCCACCACCATGATCTCGTCGCCATAGCGGTAGACCGTGATGTTCTTGCCAATCTCGCCCATGCCGCCCAGCGGCATCACTTCCAGGTAAGGCGTGGCGCTCTGGTCGGCGGGCGCGTCGTTCGTCGCTTTGGTCATCTGGAACTCCATTTCGCGGGGGCCCAATGCGGGGGCCATGCGTTGTGATGAGAGGCTTGCGGCCCCCGCATCGGCGGCCATGCGTGCGGTTTTGTCGTCCGGCGCGGCCAGTCTGGGAAACAGACGGCGGAACCTGAACGCGATAGCCTCAGGCTAGCACACGGTCCCGGCCGCGCGTGAACCCTTTCACGTCATCTCCAGCGGGCTGAGGCCCAGCCTGTGCAGGTGCTGCTGGACAGCATGCTGGAGAGTGTAAGACTCTAAACTCTTCGACCTGTACGGCGTTTTTTCTGTTTTCTGTTCCACCCTGATGGCCGGCTGCGCCCTGCACCGGGCTTTTCGTGGTCATGCTGCCTTCATGAACGCTTATGATGCAGGCGTGACTTCCCAACGCATTCTTGTCATTGAGGATGACCTCGATATTGCCAATGTCCTGAAGATGGACCTAGGAGATGCCGGGTACACCGTCGAACATGCCGACTCCGCCATGAATGGCCTGATCAAGGCCCGTGAGGAACACCCTGACCTGATTCTGCTCGACCTGGGCCTGCCGGACTTTGATGGCGGTGACGTGGTGCAGCGCCTGCGCAAGAACAGCGCCGTGCCAATCATCGTTCTGACTGCCCGTGACACCGTAGACGAGAAGGTCCGGCTGCTGGGTCTGGGCGCCGACGACTACCTGATCAAGCCCTTTCATCCTGACGAGCTGCTGGCCCGCGTGAAGGTTCAGCTGCGCCAGCGCATCACCGAAAGCCTCAGCATGGGTGACCTGACCCTGGATCCGCAAAAGCGCCTGGTCACCTACAAGGCCGAAGAATTGCGCCTGTCGCCCAAGGAATTTGACATTCTTGCCCTGCTGATCCGCCAGCCAGGCCGGGTGTACTCCCGCCAGGAGATCGGCCAGGAAATCTGGCAGGGCCGTCTTCCGGAAGGCAGCAACGTGGTGGATGTTCACATGGCCAATCTGCGGGCCAAGCTGCGTGACCTCGACGGCTACGGTCTGCTCCGGACCGTTCGCGGTGTAGGGTACGCGCTGCGCGGCTGACCTGGCCTTCCCAGTCGTCTGACGTGATGACGTGATCCTCCAGGAACAGAGACAGGGCCCTACGGTACCCGCCTGATCTCCCTGCCACCTGCAGCAGAACCCGAAGGACTCCGGAGCATCTGGTCGGCGGCACGCCCTGAGGCACGGTGAGGGTCGGAGACAGGTGCCAGACGCCTGGCTTCTGTAAATAGACCTTTAGCTTGCTCCGGGACCGGTGTCAGCTTGATATGTTCAGGAACGATGGTATCAAGCTGCCGATCTGCCGTAATATCGTGGGGCATCACGGAGACCGTTTGTGGCCGGGCTCCGCGTCTGAGCAGTGAAGCGGTACCTGCTTCACCCTCCTGGCGGCAACGCCCTCCTTCTACGTATGACTGAACTGCAGCCACACATTGAAATTCTGCTTGTCGAGGACAACGAGCCCGACGTGCTGTTGACACTGGAAGCCTTTGAGGACGCCAGCGTCCCCAACCATATGCACGTGGCACGCGACGGCGTGGAGGCCCTGCGGTTCCTGAGGCGTGAAGGTGAATACTCAGGCGCTCCCAGACCCGACGTGATCCTGATGGATATCAACATGCCCCGCAAGAACGGTCTGGAAGTGCTGGAGGAGATCAAGGCAGACCCAGAACTGAGCAGCATCCCGGTGGTCATGCTCACGACCTCGCAGGCAGAGGAAGATGTGCGCAACTCATATCTGCGTCACGCCAGTGGATATGTGGTCAAGCCGGTGGGGTTCGAGAACTTCCTGAGCGCCATGCGGGCCTTCGAGCACTTCTGGCTGACCTTTGTGCGCTTTCCACCCCGTGCCTGATACTGCCGTACAGCCAGACAAAGCAGCGCCCCCAGTGTTGTGGGGGCGCTGCTTTGTCTGGCAACGTGTGTCAGTCAAGGCCTGTCGGCTGACCAGGGGCGCCGCTCAAGGTGAACCAAAGAATGGAGCCGCCAGGACAACCTGCTCCTGGTGGCTCCGTTCTTTGGACTGTCGCTGGTCTTAGCGGTTGGTGTGGGTGCCGGTGGTCGTGGTGGTGGAGTGCACCACAGGAGCGGGGCGGTTGCGGCCCATCAGACCGGCCAGACCCAGCAGGCCCAGCAGGCCCCAGGGGAACTGACGGGTATCGGCCGTGCCGTCGTTGTTGGTGTCGACCACGCCGTCGCCGTTGGGGTCAGCAGCGGTGGCAGCGTCATCCACAGCTTCGCCAGTCGCGGCCGCAGCGTCGTCTACGGCGTCGCCGGTAGCGGCAGCGGCATCGTCCACGGCTTCGCCAGCTTCTTCAGCAGCGCCCTCAGTCGTGTCGGTTCCCGTGGTATCGGTACCGGTCGCGTCGGTCCCTGTGGTGTCTGTGCCGGTCGCATCGGTCCCCGTGGCGTCGGTACCGGTCGTGTCAGTCCCCGTGGTGTCGGTGCCGGTCGTGTCGGTCCCCGTGGTGTCGGTGTCCTGCACCTGCACGTAGCTGGAGGAAGGCGCAACGGCCAGGGCGGTGGGGGCGGCAAAAATCAGGGCCAGCGTCAGCAGGGTCTTGTTCATGTGAGTTCTCCTGAAATGAATTGAGTTCCGCCTGGAAGGGGGATAAACAATCGTGATTGTGACGCGCGCTTCAACCCGGACGCTGAGAACTCCCATAGAAGACCTTTATGAGCAGAAATCTGGCTCCTCAGATTCTGTCTGAAGAAGTTTCGCTCGCTGCTGCGGCAGTTTTTGGCTCACCGGCGGGAACCTGGGACGGCACTTGGTCAGGCAGATGTTGCAGGGGAAGCCGTCTGAAGAGCCTGCAGGACATTGGCCATATGGGTATCAAGGTCAACGCCCAGTTCTTCAGCGCCCTGCTGGACCTCGTCACGGTTCACGCCGGCTGCAAAAGCCTTGTTACGGAAGCGTTTTTTCAAACTGCTCAGCTCAACCCCACGCACGTCCCGGTCAGGCCGGATCAATGCGGCGGCCTGCACCAGCCCGGTCAGTTCATCCACAGCGAACAGCGTGCGGGCCAGCCGCGTCTCACGGGCCACGCCGGTAAAGGTCGCGTGGCCCAGGATGGCGTCAAGCACTTCTTCCGGGGTGTCGGTATGGTCACGTAGATAGGCCACGCCCCAGTGTGGATGCTCATCCGGGTGCGCCTCGTAGTCAAAGTCGTGCAGCAGCCCCGTCACTGCGTACAGTTCCTCGTCCTCACCCCAGTGGCGGGCATACCAGCGCATGGCAGTCTCCACGTTCAGCATGTGCCGGCGCAGCGAATCGCTGGGCGTGTGCTCCAGCATCAGCGTATAGGCCTGTTCGCGGTTCATGCCTGAGTGTAAAGCAGCACCCAGAAAGGCTGCCGGGAAACGAGTCCCCGGCGGTGGTGTGGTTTGCGCACTGCAGAGACGCCTGAACTCTCCAGCGAGGTTAAATTTGATTCTGGAGCCGAAGAGAGACGGGCAGCCGCTGAATACGGTCAGTGACCGTTCAGATAGATTGCCCAGCCGGGCTGCCAGTGGGCGTACTGCCCGTGGGCATACACGCCGAAGCTGGGAGCGCGAGGCCGGGTCCGCAGCGGCATCCCGGCCTCGTCTGGTGTCTGGCTGCCCTTGCGCTGGTTGCAGCTGCGGCAGGCCGTCACGACATTCTCCCAGTGGTGCCGCCCCCCGCGTGAGCGGGGCATCACGTGATCCATGGTCAGTTCATCGCGTGAGCCGCAGTACTGGCAGGCAAAGGTGTCACGCCGCAGCACGTTCCGGCGGTTGAACGGCACCGGATGCACTTTCGGTCGGCGCACATAGCGGCGCAGACGGATCACACTCGGCACCTGCATGTACATGCTGGGCGAGCGGACGATATCGTCACTGTCTTCCAGAACCTCGGCCACACCGTACTGCACCAGCGTGATGGCGCGCTTGGCGCTGGTCACGTGCAGCGGCTCGTATGACGCGTTCAGCACCAGCACCCGCGGCGCGTTCAAATCGGCCGCGACCCGACCTATTCGCGTTTCCTCCCCTCCCGGCATGTCCTTTCTGGAAATCATGCGCGCATTCTAAAGTGCGCTCGCCAGTGCGATGTTGCGCCGCCTCACCTACCAAAACCTTTACCGTCCCTACGTGAAATGGCTTGCAGGACGGTCTTCCGGAGGTATAGCGACTGAGCGCTCAGGTCAGGGGAAGCGGCAGCACCGTGATTTTCAGGCCGCCGCGCAGCAATTCCAGCGTGCCGTCTGCGATGTACTGCACCGCCAGGGCCCCCAGCAGTACGCCCAGAACGCGGGTCACCACGTGGACTCCTGTCAGGCCGATCACGTGCGCGATCTGTCCTGACAGGCGCAGTGCCAGGTAACACAGCAGCAGGACCAGGAATGTCACCCCAAAAACGCCCCCCAGCAGCAGGGGCTCTCCATGCGCGTCGCCGGCCAGGATCATGATGCTGGCCAGGGTCCCGGGGCCGGCGATCAGGGGAATGGCCAGCGGGAACACGCTGATGTCCTGACGCTCGTGGGCTTCCTGCTCCTCTTCCGGCGTTTCCTTGCTGCCGCTGGGACGTGCAAAGACCATGTCCAGCGCAATCATAAACAGCAGGACCCCTCCGGCGATCCGGAAGGCGCTCAGACTGATGCCCAGGTGTTCGAGCAGCTCACGGCCAAACAAACCGAACATGAGAATAATAATTCCTGCCACCATGGTGGCCTTCAGGGCCACGCGCCGTCGTTCGAACCGGGGGCGGTTGCTGGCCAGCCCGATAAAAATAGGGGCCAGCCCTATGGGGTCCATCACGACGAGCATGGTCAGGAAGGTCTGAGTTGCTAGACCAAATAAATCTTCCACTGCCGGAAGTGTACTGGACCATGCTGCCTTCCTCGGATGAATGCCTGACCTGACCCCTCAATTCGGCAGCCGTCCAGTGCCGCTGCGCGTTGGCAGATGCAAGACCCTTCGGCACTACATACGGCGCTTCCGCGATCCTTCTTCGGTGAATGCCCGCGGGAACCCGCTCCCGCCCACCCGCATATCCAGAGGCAGGACCACCCCGACCTCTTTCTGGAGATCCCCATGACCCTCACCCTCCGCTCCAACCCCGTCATCGCCGCCCTGCTCGACCATCCCTTCCCCGACGGCTTCTGCCAGACCCTCGCCACCACCCACCACTGGACCGGTTTGCATGCCTCCTTGGTCCTCACCGAGTACCGCCGCTTCCTGGCCCTCGCTGCTCTCGGCCCCGCCGCCCCCAGCCGCCACGTGACGATGGCCCACGACCTGCACCGCAGCGTCGCCCCCGACGACTGGCAAACCCTGGTGAACCTCGCGGGCGACCCGCTGCGCTCCGCCTGGGCCGTGAATGGCGCGCACGTCTACACCGACACCCTTGACCGGTACTCCGCCACCTTCGGGCACCCCGCTCCGGCAAACGTCTGGCACGACCCGCGCGTCACGCCTGGCCGGACCCTGAGCGGGTGGGTGACCCGCCACGCCCGCACGCTGATCAGCGTCGCTCTGGCTGGCGTCATGATCCTGCTCGTGGCGAACCAAGTCCTTCCCACGGGTGCCGCGATCCTGCTGGGCTTCGGCCTGGTGGCCTTGCTGTGGGAACTGTCGGGGGGCCTGTGGTCAGCGTCTGCGCGCCGGACAGTGCGGGCGGACGCCACGGGTCCGGGCGTCGTCATGTACGGCTCCGCGATCGGGACTGGGAGCGGTGACGGCGGCTGGGGTGGTGATGGCTGCGGCGACGGTGGCAGTTCCTGCTGACCTGACCGCCAGCAAACCGGGCCCCCAGTTTGGGGGCCCGGTTCTTGTTCACGCTTCGGGCTGCCGAGCAAGGCAGGCAGTGGTTCCAGGGAGGAGTGAAAGACTTTGGTGCGTAGACGATGAACCCCTCGCAGAAGAAGTGACCCCGCCCGTGATCAGTAATTCGGCTTCTGACCGTACGCGAACTGTACGTCCACCCGGTTCAGCCGGATGTCGCCCTCTGTAGTGCCCAGTTCCGGACGGGGCATCAGGGAGAAGGTCGCGCGCCGCTCCTCACCGCCCTGCTGCGCGGTCAGGCTCACGGTCCACTCGCCTTCCGGACTGCGTTTCGGGGTGCCGGGCGTCCAGCCCTGCGCCCGCAGCGTGCCGAGGTAGTGCGTCAGCACCGCGTCGGGAGCTTGTGGCGCGCGAACGATGGCATAGGTGATGTAGTACGGCCCATTCGGACCTTCGCTGCCGTAACTGCTGCCGCTGGAGTTGACCCTGCCGCCGGACGGGGCAGAAAGTGAGGGCAGTACCAGGCCACCGGCCCGTAGCTCGGTCAGTGGATCGCGTGAAGGGAGGTTGCGTCCCGGCGCGTAGAAATTCCGCTGGACTGGGTCGGTCCACTCCAGGTTGGCCGGGCAGGTCACGCTGAACCCCTCCATCGAGTAATAGCGGTAGGTGACCTGAGTGCCTTGAGGGGTGGGGATAGCGTGCACCGTGACAACGCCAGGCACGCCGGGTTTGCACTGACTGATGGAGTTCCGGATGACCGACCCGTCTCCGAAATTGCTTTGAAAGACGTTCTGGGTAGCGGCGGAATCGTGCTGATTGCGCCACCCTTCCTGCGCGAGCACCTTGATCGCCGCGACCTGCGCCGCTTCAGGGGTGGCGGTGGTGCGAACCACGATCAGAGTGGTTCCTGGCTGCACCACCGACCCGACCAGCGTCTGTCCCGGCAGGTTGGGTAAGCGGAAGGACATCGCCGGTGGCAGCTGGGCAGGACGGAAGGCGTCTGGGCTGCCGACTCCGGCGGTGGCGAGCAGCAGGGCGCGCTCGGTCTCAGTCAGCCGGGAGAACAGGTCCGGGTTAGCCGGTTGTGCGAGCGCCGCGCCGCCAATGAGAAGACCGAGGGCCAGGATCCGCAGAGAGGAGATCATGCCGCACTGTACGTGGCCCACTCCCGCTATGTGCGCAAGTTTGTGGTGTGCGACGGACAGATGCAAACAGGCTACCAGGGCGTCACGTGGTGCCTCATGGCCCGACCGAATTTCTTTGCGACAGGAGCATCCTGCTGACAGGAACAGCCCGGACCCCAGGCCCACCCATGAATGTCTGCTTGGGAAAGGCTTACGCTACGTCCATGCGAGCCATCCCGCTTCTGCTTGCGCTCCACCTGGGATCAGCAGTGGCTGGAGGTGCCGCCGCGCCGGTCGCGTCCACTGGGCTTCGTGCGGCCGAGCATGCAGTGAGTGCTGAGGATTCCCGTGGCGGTGTGGTATGGACGCGGGCCTTTCCCAAGGCGCTGGTAGCGGATACCGGACGGGTGCGGCAGAACGTGCTGGTGCTGACCGAAACCGGTAATCCTCAGTTCGGTACCCAGCAAGTGGTGATCACCCTGCTGTCCGGCGCGACCGGCCAAACCTTGTGGGAGCGGAACATCTACGGTCGACTCCACGCCTGGGGCATGGCGGACGACGCCCTGTGGGTCACCCGCAACGATGGTGGGGTAAACATGAGCTTGGACAATTTCGGATTCCGCCTCCGGGATGGCCGACCCCTCTGGGAGACCACTTCGACCAGCAGTCCACAAGCGACTGCGAAGGGGAGCGTGTTGTTCCGCAGGCCGACGAAAGCGGGCGCCCCCAACGATCCGGTCCACCTGGAATTCCAGGTTATGAACACCTCGACGGGTCAGTCGCGCCTCCTGAAGTTGAAGATTTCCGAGCGGCCGCAGTGTAGGCCGCTGGACGACACGCTCGTGATGGAAAATTTCGCGACGAAAGCGGACGAGCGGTTTTACTGGGCGCAGCGCCACGACCGCTGTGGGTACTTTGTCACCCGCTTCGACTGGCATGAGTCTGAGCGACAGCGACCAGTCGTCCGGGTGGGAATACTGCCTTAAAGCACTGGGGACGAACGCCCGCTCCACGCGTCATCTCAACGGAATGGTTTTGGTGAACAGGCCACAGCCGTCCACGCGGCTTACCTGAACATGGTATGGAGGGCGGAAGGCGGTGTTCTGCCCGACGAATTCAATCTCCCCGCACCCTGGACGTGCCTGAAGGCGGAGCCGGGTGGTGCGGCGTGCGAGGGTGCCCTTATGGATGTGGTAGACCCGCGCCTCGTGCAGGGGCTCCCCGCTGTTGTCTGCGGCGAAGAGGTAGTCGTGCTTCGTGGCACCGATGAGATGGGCGTTCGTTCGCCAGATCAAGCCGATCCTGGGTTTGAAGAACAGCCGCGTAACGTCCTCCATGGCATTGAAGACGTGGTGCTCGACCTCCACGAGACCCGTCACCGTGTCCCGTCTCACCAGCGCGCACGCATACGGAATGCCGCCTGTCGGCACCCTGGTCTTTTCGAAAATCACGTAACTGGCGGTGATCGTGACCCCATAACCACACTGTCCGTGATCCGGCGCGGCAGCCATGCTCCCGCCGCCCAATAACAGGCTCACCCAGAGGCCACGCACCATCATGCGAGAAGCGTACGTCGTTTCTGCGGCATCGTGGGCTCCTGCGTGCGACAGCTGCATTCCCTTTTGCACCCCTGCGTGGGAATCCATGCGCCGAACACGGCACGCTGGCATCTGCGCGTCCTGCTGGCGTTGGTGCAGGCTACGATCGGCATCAGGAGGACGCATGACGAGACGAGAGGGCGCGGGGCGCGCGTGGAGTGACGACGTGGCGCGCAGACCAGGCGGGTACGCGGTGACGTGGACGCAGACGGTCGAGGGCCCGGACGCACAGAAGCTCTTCGACACGCGGGTGTCCGAGCTCACGCCCAGCATGAACGTGCTCGACCTCGGCTGCGGGGACGGCGCGTTCACGCTCTCCGTCGCGAAGCACGCCAGGCACGTGACGGGCGTCGACTTCTCCGAGGGCATGCTCGCCAATGCCCGACGCGCCGCTGAGGCGCAGGGGATGGAGAACGTGACGTTCGTGCACGCGCACGCCCGCGAGGACGCTGGACTCACAAGGGGGGCGTTCAACGTGGCGTACACCCGCCGGGGGCCGAACATCACGGTGGTCGTGCCTGCTCTCGTCCGTGCGGGTGGGGTGCTGCTGGGGCTTCACCCGCTGGAGCGGGACGCGGGGGGTCTGCGCGACTCCGGTCTGAGCGTCGTCCGCTACGAGCGGCTCGACGACCTGCTGCGCTTCCCGACCGTCACGGACCTCGCCAGGTACCTTCAACGCACGCCAGGCATGCCGGACGTCCGGCAGCCCGAGCATGCGGACCTGCTGCGCGCCCTCGCCCGGGAGCACGCGCACCCGGAGGGCGGGTACGCGAAGCCCGTCCGGTGGTTGCTGTGGGAAGCGCGTGTGCCAGGGTGACGCCGTGTATTTCCGGCGCGGTCGACGGTGTTCGAAGTGACGACGGAGCGAGCGTGGTGAGGGTCATCAGCTTCTTCGGGACGTACCGGGAGGCGTGGCGGACGCCTTCGCGGTACGACGAGCTCGTGACGCAAAGGGTCGGGGGGCTCGTGCGAGGGGAGGCGTGGGCGCGGTTCACGGCGGGGTTCGCGCCAGGGACGCCGAGCTACGGCTGGCCGTCATTGGACGAGCCGTTCGAGGCGGAAGTGATGGCGCTGACGCGGGAAACCATCGCACGGTGCGCCAGGTTGCTCGACCTCACGGATGTGACGGTGGTGCTGCTGCCCGAGTCGCCCGAGAATGCGTTCGTGCTGGAACGCATGGGTGGCGTGGCGGGCCTCACGGTGGGCGCGGGGGTGGTGGTGCTGCGGGTCGCGCCGACCACCTCGTGGCAGCCGTTCGTGGTGGACGCGGTAGCGCACGAACTGCATCACGCGTCGTGGGTGCACACGCGAGACGACGTGGACCGCACAGTGGACCTCTCGCTGGTGGAGGCCGTCGTGATGGAGGGCCGCGCGTGCGTCTTCGCGCGCGAACTTCAGCCAGATTTTGTGGCGCCGTGGACGCGCGCGCTGACAGAGATGCAGGCACGGAACGCTTTAGGTGTGGTCGGGGAGGTGCTGCGCGGCAAGCAAACCGTGGATGCAGGCGCATTCCTGTTCGGCGGTCACGACTTCGCGCCTTGGACGGGGTACGACGTGGGAACGCGGATGGTGCAAGCGTTCCGTGCGAGGTTCCCGGACATGAGTTGGCGGGACATGACGCGGCTCGATGCCATGGCGGTCGCCCTGGGGTCGGGTGCGCTGCCCTGACGGTGACGTCCGCCAGGTGAGCTCGGCTGCGCTGGCCGTGGGTCGGGCATTCCGGGCAGGGGACCACACGGGCGCGGAAGCCTTCGCTTTCGCATTGTTATTGCTGAGGGGTAATGGCGCCTTGCACCGGCCCAGGCGCCCGTGTCCTCAAAACCTGCCTCGGCGGTCATGGCCCCACCGTCTGACTTGCGAGGGGGAGCCTATGCTGGGCGTGTGCTTCAGAGGCCACCTCCAGCGGGGCCTGCGTCATTTCGCCATCTTCTCCTTTAACCACCCGGGCATCCACCGGGCGTCACGGGGAAACAGGTGCAGGTCCGCGTCGTACTGCTCGGTGCCCGGCACGTCCCCTTGGAAGTCAGGCTCGTTCGCAAAGTCCCCGAGGACCAGAACGCTCCCGTCATGAGAGAGGCGCACGGTCGCCGCGAACCAGGCGCCCCGCCCCGGAATCCGGGTTGCCCGGGCTGTCCGTGCCTCCCGGATCAGGGCTTCGAGGGCCGAGGCTTCCGGAAATGGCTGCGGCCCATGGCGCAGATGCCACGCTTCGTAGTGCTCGCCGACGACCACCACACGAAAGTTGGCTGTCTGCCAGGATTCCTTCGGCCGGTATCCGCTCAGAAGCTCACTGATGCGGATGAAAACGGCCTCCTCGCGGACTGCCTGAACGTGTGAAGCCTGCCAGCCGTCCAGCCAGCCCTGCAAGTCCGGGTAGCTGCCACGAACCCCGACCAGGGCCTCAAGGTCCTCACGGCCGAGTTGTTCCCGCAGCCAGCTGGCAAGATCAACCAGATCCTGAGCCTCCTCTCCGTCATCGTCGAAGGGCAGGAAACTGCTCAGTGGACCGTCATCTTCAAACGTGCCCAGGGCGATGCGGGCCAGAAGGCCTTCCAGGTCATCCGCGAGCACCTCCGTCTGGCCTTCGGAGCCGAGCAGCACGATCGGTGCTGATTCTGGTCCCACCCCCTCGGGGTACCAGTAACCGACCATGGACCCGTCTCCAAGGTTCAGGAACAGCGCGAAGTGATCGGCGAGGTCAGCACCGTTCTCAATCCAGTAGTCGTCAAGCCGGGTCGGGGCAATTTCGTATCCACAAAAGGCCCCGGTAAAGGTGTCGGCATGCCAGGCGCTGAAGTCTCGCAGGAGGGCTGAAGGGTGCGCATCGGGTGGGAAGATCTGCTCCAGGGTGAAGGCGTCCGGCACGGGATCAGTGTAGAAGTCACGACACTTCCAGGCGTGTTGAAACTGGAGTGGTCACCCTGTCTTGCATCCGGCGTTTCAGCTTCGACGAGGGACACCAGTTTGCTCATGGACGCGGCGGCAGATCGTACACCGTAACTGGCACGCCCTGGCTGGCAAGTTCGTCCTGCACGATGCCCTCGATAACCGTCCAGTCCCCTCCCGCAAGGCCGGCGCCGATGCGGGGCATGTGCACGCTCGCCTGATGTTCTTGAGCAAATGCGCGGACCCGGCTGAGGCCCTCTCGGATCGCGGCGTACCGCACCGGCGGCACGCTGGTGGCACGGGCCTGCCGAGCGATGTCGTGCTGACCGATCAGGTTCGCGACCCACAAGGTCGGCTCGACGTTCACGAACTGCACCCGGCCCAGTTCGAACGGGTCCTGCCCGTCAGCTTGGCCCTTTGCCCAGGCGCGGTAGGCCGATTCAGGCGCCTTAAAGCGCCGAGATAAGGCCAGGACGAATCCGGCGCCCCAATGACCCTGGTCGTTGCAGACGTGAACCAGCACCTTGGGATCGGTGCCTTCGGGCTGCGTGGCGTCGCCAATGCGGTAGGTGAGCATGCCAGTGCATCGTCGCATGCTGCCCTTCAGGGGTGCTTCCGCGTAATGGCGCAGGATCACGCGAGAATTGACGATCAGAACGAGACGTTGGTGGTGCCGGACGCGGCGTGCCGAAGAAGCCGCCTGGCCTCGTCCCGGACCGCCCGCGTCCTGCCGTGCAGGGTGAGGTGGTGCAGCTCCGCAGCGTAGCGGTGGGCCTCGCCAGGACTCACCCATCGCAACGCCCGTGCTTCCCAGAACGCCGAGTTCCAGGTCAGCCCCATCTGGACGGCCAACTCCACCGGGAAAGCCTGCGCCAGCGTCGGGTTGAGGCCCGCAGCGTGGAGTCCCGCGCCAAGCCTTTCGAAGAACTCTTCAGGTTCCTCCTGCACCACCGTGACCAGGGACGGCGATCCCCGCAGGCTGACTTCCATCCACAGACCGTCCTGATGCCTGAACCCCCACTGTCCCTCGCCCGATACCCCATAAGGCACCTGGGAGGCGCTGATGGTCACGACGGGTGTCCAGTTCACAAGCCCTCTCTCCCATCACGCACACGCTGCTGAAGGTGCCCGGCAAGATCATGGACGTGCTGCCCCCAGTGCGTCTGCGCAGCGAACCTCAACCACGACAACGCCCCTACGGTGTCCACCGCCGCGAGTTGCCAGGCCTTGTCCAGGTCCACAGCGATGTCGGTCAGATCGTCGATGGCATCCCCGAAGTCGCTCAGGTCGGCGAGATCGAGCGCCCCACCTGTGGAGGTGTCGTAAAAGCCGAGCTCCGGCCAGACCGCTGCGATCTGTGTGCGCAGTTCGAAGTACCGCCACTGCGACTCGGCGTCGTCATCCCAGCAAATGTCGTTCGGACATGCCATCACCTCCTGAAGGAGAAGTTGGAGCGTGCCACAGAGGTCGGCGAGGGAGGCGCCCTCCCGATGCAGGATCAGGCTGGATGATCGTTGAACAGCCGCCATCACCTCCAGTGACGTGGTTTCCCGTGTGCCATTCTCCTCCAGCATTCAACTCACGGTACACGAGCCTTCCGGCGACGGGCGGCCTGGCTCACCTACACTGACGCCATGCTGCTGTTTCCCGCCGAACCCTTTGCCGGGCGCGTTCCGGATGAGGCCTACGCTGATGAACTCCGCGAAGCTGAACGTCACGACCTGAGCGTGGCTTTGCTGGACTTTGAGGCGCTGGAAAGCGGAGACGTCAAGCAGGCGCTGCGGTGGGTGCCGACTGCGGCTGAACCTGGCCTGGCCGTGTTCCGCGGCTGGATGATGCGGCCCGAGACATACGCCACCCTGTATGACGCCCTGAAGGCGCGTGGGTGGAGTCTCGTGAACACGCCTGAGCAGTACCTGTACACCCACCACCTGCCTCAGTCGTACAGCGACATTAAAGACGTGACCCCCGGCACGGACTGGGTACGCGCGGCGACACCAGCGGAGGTCGACCGTGAAGAGGTGAAGGCTATCCTCGAATCGTTCGGCCCGCAGCCCTTGATTGTCAAGGATTACGTGAAGTCCCGCAAGCACGAGTGGCTCGAGGCCTGCTTCATCCCTGACGCGATGGACGTGGAGCAGGCGATGCAGGTCATCGAGACGTTCCTCGCCCGGCAGGGGGAGCAGTTCCAGGGCGGCCTGGTGCTGCGCGCTTTCGAGCCCTTCAAAGCGTTGGCCACACATTCCCGAAGCGGCATGCCGCTCACGCGGGAGTACCGTCTGTTCGTCCTGGACGGTGAGGTCGTGACGAGCGACGTGTACTGGGAGGAGGGCGACTACCCCGAAGAAACGCTGCCTCTCGGTCGTTTCGTGGAGGTCGCACGCCGGGTGAACAGCCGCTTGTTCACGATGGACGTGGCTCAGCGCGAGGACGGCGAATGGCGAGTGGTGGAGCTTGGTGACGGCCAGGTTGCAGGACTGCCGGAATGGGCCAACCGCACAGGGTTGTACGGAGCGCTCGCGCGCCTGCTGGGCGAACCTGCCAGGCGTGGCTGAACCCCATAGGAAACCGTTCCGTCGTGTACGGGCACATCCAGATGCGCAGGAACGATGATGGCGACTTCAACCGTAGGGCCCTGGCCGCCTTCCCGTACGATCCGCTGTACCCCTTCCCGGACATCTTCCACGCGGAAGGGGTACAGCAGTACCAGGCCCCTTCGATCTTTCTGGGCGGCACGTTCAAGGAAATCGAACGAGACTGGCCCGAGTGGCTGTGGCGATTCGCGGGCCTGTTGTCCACCCTGGAGGCGGTTGAGGCGACGGTCACACTGGACTGCTGGCGCGGCCGGTACACCTGGACCTTGCGCCCGGACGTGCTGACGGGCGGCAACGAATCGCCCTGCTCACTGATGGGGCAGCGCTGGGTCATCACGGATTGGCCGTCTGACGAGGCTGACCTTGAAATGGAGTACGACGCGAACAACATCCCTGCCCTCGAACGCCGTGTGACACGGTCTTGAAGTTCAGCTGTGTGCAGCGTCCGGGGAAAGATCAGACCAGTCTGATTTTCTGACCACTGCATCAACAGCCTCAGGAGTGGTGACACGAACCCCTTCCGCTGAGACGGCTGGAGCCACCAGGCGCGAATGCTGGCACGAGCATACTGACCCGGTGAGGCGATCCGAATGGACCGAAACGTATGCTGGCGCGTTGGCCATGCAACTGGGGCGGGATGAGCAGGACATTCGCGCGCGGGGACTGCGGGCGCAGGATTTCCGAGAGACGTTGACCCTGCGCTTCCAGGACGGCAGCCACGCCACCTTCCACGGCGCGCTCGTGGTGCACGATCTCTCAGGCCGGCAGGTGGTGGTGTTCACCGAGCACTGCGGGTACTTCTCCGTGGTGGATCACGTGCGTGTGACGGCTGAGGACGGCCGGGTGGTGCTGGACACCCTCGGGGAGGACGCGCCCGAGGAGCCTGAAGCGTTGATCGAATTGCTTCCGTACGGGCAGGATGGGCAGGTCCTGGGGATCAACGGACACGTGAACGGCGAGCCCATTAACCGCAACTTCAGTTCCACGATCGAACACTGGCTGCCGGAGGTGCTGCGTCGCGTCGGCGTCCGCGCGCGGGTGGTGCGGCACTCCCTTCGGGAGTTCTGAGGCATGCCGGTCCTGCCTGCTGAGGCGTACGACACACTCGGGGTGACGCACGACCATGATCTGCTCGGGGTCACCTTCGACCCTACCGCGCGACGGTTCGGGCTTCACTTTGAAGGTGCTTATCTCCTGGACGGTGCGGACTGGCCCGAGCGGGAGTACGTGGACGTCCGGGTCACCGTGGAGGCCTGGCAGGAGGCGTCATTTGCAGCCCAGGTCGCCCAACCCTTGGAGAAGGGTCCGGATCCAAGCACCCTTCCGATGATGCCCTTCGATCCTCGCGAGCATCGCCTGCGGGAGGTGCTGGAGTGCGACCTCACCCCGGATGTGGCGCTGACCGGCTGGCTTGAGGAGCAGCGGGGTGAGTTGTTCCGGTGGTTCTGCATCACGTTCCGCAGCGCGCGAGTCACCGTTTCCTACGACCGGATCGCACCCATCAGCAGGGCCCCGCAGTTGTGACGTTCGTTACCCTGTGTTGATGGACGTCATCGCGAACCTCCGGCAGCAGTTCGCCCACCCTGCATCCAGGCTTGTGCTCGGCGGCCGCCCTCCGGAAGACCCGGCCGCGTCCTGGTTCGGACGGGTGAATCTCGCGCTACCGGATCAGGACTGGCCGACGTTTCAGGGGCGCCCGATGCGGCCGCTCGCACAACTCAACCTGAGTGAGGCGCCGTTCGTGCCACCTGCGCTGGCGGACCTCGCGCTGATCACCGTATTCGTCGCGACGGACCTTCCTCTGGACGGCGCGGCGAACGGGAGGGGCTGGGTGATTCGGGCCTACATGGAAAGGCAGAATCTGCGTCCGCTGATTCAGCCCACGGACTTGGAGATGGGAACCCTACGGGCTTTCCCGGTGTGGTACGAGCGGCTGGACGAGGATCTGCCCGACTGGGAGGATGCGGCCGCACTGGTGTATGACGCGTTCGAAGAGGAGACGGCGGACACGGTGGCTGATGGGTGGTACGACACCTTCGGCGCGGCGGGCGGTAGCAAGCTGGGCGGCTGGCCGGACCTCATCCAAAGCGAGATGTTCTGGGCCCCGTGGAATCGACATCCAGCAAGTCCGGAGTATGCCTTTCAGATCGACACGGAAGAAAAGGCGGGGTTCGCCTGGCCAGCAGGCGGGATCGCGTATTTCGGGCGCGGAACGGGCGATGCTCGTGACACATGGACGTTCTCCGTGCAGTTCCCGTGAGCTTCGTCACTCACGCAACGCAGACGTCCATGTGCAGTCCAGTACACCAAGCCTCACATGCCCCTCCATGCGATGCCCTCAGCACTTCTCGGTGCGCCCTGACTCACGTGTTGTCCACCTGCTGCCACTGGTCATCAGGAAGTCTGATGCACTAAACCGGTGTACGCCATCACTCAACCGGCAGAACGCGCAGCTCAATCTCTGTCCCGTCCGGGAGATCCCGGAGTTGGCGGGCCACGTCGCCACGAACACGGAGGCTTTCCACCGTGTCCACCGCGCGTAGGTTGTCAACTTCATATTTGCCGCCCAACACGAACAGTCGGCTGGGCATAAGGCGTTTTTCCAGGGGAAGGGGGCCGTGTTGCGCCTGCCAGGCTTGACCGAGCGACCAGCCTGACCAGTAGTTCTCTGTCAGCAGCGCCTCGGCCCATCCTGGGAGGGTCGGTGCCACGATCTCCAGAGCGCCTGTTTCCGCGTCGAACAGCACCACGCCGTCGTCGTGAAGGGCGAACTGGTTGCCGAAGACATCCTGCGCAAAGAAGAGCAGGCCATCGGCGAGTTCACCGTACTCGCCCCGCCAGAGGTCAGGTTCGTTCCAGTGCTGAAGTCCGAAGCGCTCCGAACATGCCGGCAGGACATGGAGGGCCGCTTCAAACGCGTAGAACCCATTACGCCTGCCCAGAAGGGCCGACAGCGCATCACGGAGGACTGGTGGGGCTGGGGGTAGGACCTGTGGTGAGTGGGCGCAGAGAGGCTGACTGGCGATGGAAAGGAGGGTGGTGAGGGGGTCCGAGGGCACGGCGTTACTGTACTGGGCAGGCAGTGCTCCACCTCAGCATCCCTGCGCCGGTGGTTTAAGGGGCGCCGGGGAATACGGCGAAGCCACCCACGCCTGGAGCCGTTCAGGCATGGTGCGACCTACGGCCGTCATGACGCCGTGGTGGTTCTCGCAGAGTAACCAGGCAAACTCACGGTCCACCACGTAATACTCGACATGGAACAGGTGCTTCAGAACGGCTGTGACCGACTGAACTTCACCCTCGAACACCCAGTAGTTCCCGCGCTTCTTGGTTCCCTCCCAGTCTTCGAGCAGCAGCCACACCAGATCATGGGGCGCCAGCAGCTGCGCCATCACACTGGGTCCGTCCTCCACTGGCGTGGAGACCCTGGATCCTTTGAAGCCTTCCCACAGCCACAGCCGGTTCTCGCCGCGCACGCCGAACGTCGTGAACGTTTCCAGCACCCGTTCAAGCACCGCCTGGTAGCGCGTCAGGCGCACCGGCACCAGGTCGCTGTGCGACAGGCCGGCGTCCTGGAGGGCTTCGCGAACATGGGCCCTCACGGTTCCTCCGCACGGTCCGAAGCGACGGGCGTATCGACGGGCTCTTGTCTCTCCATCCGCTCTGCTGGAGCCGTCGCGCTCGCGCCTATCTCTTCCTCGGCACGCCAGGCGTGAAGGGAGGAAAATAGACGCGTCATCGGCCAGCTTGGCGTGAATTCACTCCACGTCAGATGCACCACGGCGAAGGCGCTCTTGGTGCCGGTCACGAAGAACAGCACGTCATCCTTGTCCTCGCGTGTCGCGATGGCTGCGGGGGTCAGGCCCTGAAGAACGTGCCCGGTCGTCACTTCCCGCGCCAGTTCACTCTCAAGGCTCTGGCGCTCGTTCGCCTCCACCAGACGCCAGCCTTCGGGAAGGTCATCAGCGACGACCCTGAGCTGGGTCACGGCTGGTCTGGCCTGGCCATCAGGTCGTGCGGAAGATGGGTTGCAGCGTCAATGGTCCCCTCAAAGTGCGGTCCCACATACGACGCGACCACCGCGATGTTCCCGAGGATCGCGTCGTTGAACGCGTCGAGCTCCTCGGCCGGCACCCACAGCTCCTGGTGCGTCTGCTCACTGCCCACGACCTGAATCTCATACCGGGTCGCGACCTCAGCCTGCACGTCGAATCGCGTAACGAAGCCGGCCCAGGGCGCGGTCCTCGCGTTCCAGTCCCGGGCGATCTCCTCGGCGTACACGAAATTCAGCACCAGATAGAAGATCGGCTGGTCCGGCAGCCGCGGCGGGAACGCCTGCCAGTCGCTCTGCGCCAGGAGGTGGAGTTCAGCGAGACCGACCGGCCGGTACAGCGTGACGCGCGCACCCACCTCACCCCAGGGCAGGCTGCGGTGGGCATTCTCCGGGAATAAGGCGTGGAGCCAGCGGGGGTCACGGGTGGCCATGCAGTCACCGTAGCGCACGAATTCGAGGCGGGCATGGTCACTCCGGCGTACGCCATCCGGGCCATGCCCGCGAGCGTTCCCCTCCAGTACCGTCGGTGCCATGCCCCACGACGCGGACCCCATCTACTTCTACCGGACGGCGCACCCGTTCTCAAACTTTCATCCGTCCGTGTTCAGCGTGGACGGTCAGACCTTCCACACCGCCGAGCAGTACATCATGTACCGCAAAGCCCTGACCTTCGGAGACCAGGCGTCCGCTGAGCGCATCCTGGCCGCGCGGGACCCGGGAGAGTGCAAGAAACTCGGGCGCCGGGTGCAGCCGTACGACGATGCCGTCTGGTCTGGCATGCGGGAAGGGGTCGCGTTTGACGCGTGCCTGCACAAGTTCTCCCAAATCCCCCATCTGCGCGGGGTACTGCTTGCCACGGGAGACGCCCTGCTGGTGGAAGCTTCCCCCACGGACGCCATCTGGGGCATCGGATTCAGTGAACAGGACGCTCCGACGCACCCTCACCAGTGGGGACAGAATCTGCTTGGCCTCGCATTGATGCGGGTCCGGGACGCCCTGCGGGAAGGCACGCCATGACCGAGGCTTTCGGACGGTTCCTGAACGTGGTGGATGTCGAAGCAACCTGCTGGGAGGGTGACCCGCCGCCCGGGCAGGTCCATGAAATCATCGAGATCGGCCTGACCGTGGTGGAACTGGAACGACAGGAGCGTGTAGAGCGCGCCAGAATCCTCGTCCGTCCCGAGCGTTCGGAAGTCGGTGCGTTCTGCACGCGATTGACGGGCATCACAGCCCAGGAGGTGGAGGGCGGCGTCACGTTCCGCGAGGCCTGCCGGCAGCTGGAGGACACCTTCCGGTCGCGCTCGCGCGCCTGGGCGAGTTGGGGAGACTACGACCGCAAGCAGGTCCAGCGGCAGTGCACGTCCGGACAGGTGGCGTACCCGTTCTCAAGCCGGCACACCAACGTGAAGGCCGTGTTCACCGGCGCTTACGGGCTGAAGAAACGCCCGGGGATGGATGGCGCGCTTTCACTGGCAGGGTTGCCTCTCGAAGGCCGGCATCACCGTGGGGAGGATGACGCCTGGAACATCGCCGCGCTCGTTATGCACCTGATGGAGCGGGGGGCTTGGCCTGCACAGCCCTCTGCGGGACAGTCATAAGCATCCATTACGGATGCTTGTTCCCAGGTAGAGGGATGGTCTCACCCTGCTCCTGATGAAACCAGACTTACAGAGCGAACACGATAAAGGACTTGAGGCGGGTGCCTGCGATAGTCGGCATCAGGCGGTCCAGTGAAAAGCTCTGACGCGCCGGGCGGTTGCCCCGGCGCGTACATATATAAGGTATGACCCAGGTCACCGTAACGTTGAATTCGCAGCTGCTGACCACGCTGGAGCAGATCGCTCAAGCCCACAACTGCTCGCTTGAGGAGGTCGTCATGGCCGCGCTTCAGGCCTACGTCCTGCCTTCAGGGACCACCCTTGACCTTGCTCAGCTGGGCGAGGCGATGCTCAGGGCCCTTGAAGAGACTGCAACGGATCAAGGCCCTGACGAGCACATCACCGTGGAGCAGGCTGAGGCCATGATGGCCTTGATCACGTTGGGTCATGACCTGTGGACGTCATTGGTTGGTGTTCCACCTGGATCTGTCCTTACCGAGAAAGCAAGCGCGCGCCAGGCGGCCGTAACGTCCATTGTCCAACTGTTGCGGGCCACCTTAACCGAGAAGGGTGTGATGCGGTGGTGGACCCGGCCCCGGTCTCATCTGTCAGGATCGACGCCCCTGGGACTGCTGCCACCAGACTGGACGCCCGACAGCGCGGCATTCCGTAAGGTCCAAACGCTGGCGGAGGCTGACTGTGGATTCGCGGCGACCTGAACCACCGCCGGGCTGACAGCCAGGTCACCGGTGACTCATGCCCACCCATGCACTGCTTCCCTCCGTGTTCCATCGTGCACCCCTCAGCGGTTGGCCCACGACCGCCATGAACGCGTGACCCCCGAAATTCCAGCCAGTCGGGTGTTCGGCGCCGATCGCCGCTGAGCGGGACGGCTGGTTTCCCGGGTGAACCCTGTTTATCGGAGTGAACGGGCTCACCGACGGGCACCGTTCATCCCCTGTGTGCGTCCACGGCACACCATGAACCTGACAAGGCGCTCCGGGGCCTGTTCGGGTGATGCTGGACCCATCTCTGCGTCACGCTCTCTCCTGCCCCTTGCCCGCTGCACGAATGGCGTGACTCCACGGTCCGGCACGGCTTGCCCGGCAGGCCGTTTTCCATTTTTTTGTCACGGGGTCTGACATGTCGCGCAAGCTGAAGGCATGACACCACCCCCCTGGCCTCAGGCCATTCAGGCCCTGCGCGCCGCCGTGTATCTGGACCGCGCGATTACCCTGGCTGACGCCCATCTGCGGTTTGCAGTCCCCCTTGACCCGTCCCCCGAGGATCAGGCTCTGCTGGCTGAGCACCACCTCCGGTTGACGACCGTCGAAGTCGGCGAATCCGCCCGGAGTCAGCCGCAGACCGTGACGTTCGTGGTGAGCATGCTGGACCGTAAGGAACCCATTCACAGGCTTCCTGCCTTTCAATTACGACAACTGGCCATGCTGGCGGTCGCCCGGCACCGGATGGGCGCTCAACTGGGGGCATGGCGGGTCACGGCGCACCTGTACACCCCCCATGACGAACACCACCGCTTTAAGCGCGGCGACCTGGTTGACGCGGTTGCCCATCCTCCCGGTGCGTACAGGACGCTGGTCGAAGCCGACAGTGCCAAATACACCGAAAAGCAGATCGCCAGAAAAGCGCAGAAATACGCGGAGGACCCCGCACCACAGTTGTGGTTGGCCCCCACTCCTGAGCGCCAGGAGACCTTGGAATGCTGGCTGGGCCGTGCCATCCCCGACCATGATGTGACGGTGTGGCACGTGCAATGGAACCCAGTCATCCCCCCTGTCACGGCCACGTCCACAATGGCCCCTCAGCTTTCTGGGCAGCCGGTCACACCCCCCCTGGCTGACGAGTTGAACGATCCACATGAGGCCCGCCGCGCCGCCGTGAATTCACGCATCGCCGCGTGGCAGCAGGCAGGAGTGACGGAGATCAGCAACGCGATGCTGATGGAGGTGCTGGGGGTGTCGCGCGCTTCAGCGGTGAACTACCGCCGGGCGTGGGTGACGGCGCGGCGCGCAGAAGGCCTGCTCAACGAGGAAGGGGAGAGCATGAGTCCGGCTGACGTCACGGTCCTGGCGGAGGTGCACTGGGCCCTCGGATGGTACGAGGAGCGTTCATCGCGTGAGGGGCTGCTGCGGGCGTATCTGCGGGGGGAGTTTGCGGACAAGGCCCCCGGAACGACTCTGACGGACCCGGTAGCGTCCGTTGCGGAGGCCCCAGCGGAACGGATCTGCCCAGCACTCGGCATGGTCAGGGGGGAGCCGCCAGTGCAGGCGCCGCCTGATGTGGAATCGGTCGGGGTGGTGGAGGAGAGCACACCACCTGCCTGGATGACGATGGGTGCCGTCACGCTGTTGTGCCTGATCGCCCTGGGTGTGGGCGCGGTGGCGCTACCGCCGCTGAAAGTCCTTCGTGCAGGCCCAGCCGCCATCGGGCAGTACGTGAGGCAGGACGCGAAAACATTCTTCGCCCGGCCGGTGATTGCCGGCTGGACCCTCCTGCTCCCGGCTGCCCACCGGTAAGGATTCGCGTCATCAGCGAAGTTCGGGCCAAGCCTTCAGGGATGACGTAGCTGCCGAAAGGTCAAGGGTTGGGGTCACGGGGGAGGGGGAGCGGGGGCGCTCCCCGGGCGGGGCCTGATGGAGCGGTCTGCGGTGAGCCAGTGAGGTGCGGGCGGTCGCCCGACCAGAAGGGCATGGCGCAGATGTGCGCCACGGAGGCCCGATGGACCCAGCAGGACAGTTAAAAGAAGTATCGGTGCATGTGCCCCTCGAAGCACGTGCCCATCAGCAAACGAGCCTTGATGAGCTGGCCCGGGTCACCCGCGACCTGAGGAACGCGCTGGCCAGCGTTACCCGGCTCAAGGCGCTTGGCGTAGAGGTGACGGTGACCCAGGCGCTGCGGGGGCACGCTCCGCCGATTCCGCCCCTGGATACGGTCGGTCGCGTTCCGGTCATCACGCGCACCGCGGCCTGCCGGGCCCTGATGCAGGCGCGGCAGGCGTCTGGCTGGACAGCAATGCTCGCCAGCGCGACCGTGGACGAACTCGCCAGATCGTTTCAGCAGGAGTGCGCCCACCTCGTTCCGGGTAGCCGGGTGCCGCTGGCGGCCCTGCCGGACGTGCGGTACCCGGCGGATCAGGCGGAGATTCCTGTGGGGTCGTCCATTACGTTCCATGCCCTTGATGTGGTGGAAATCCTGGGACTGGAGGACGCCCTGGTACCTGTGCACCTGGCGTTGCCGGTGGCCTGCCGGCAGGCGGTCCTGGCGCGACTGCATGCAGAGCGGGCGGACCGTTTCGGCTGGCAGGAGGATCTGCTGGCGCGCCTGCCGGTCGGGAATCCTCAGCAGGCGGCGTCCCTGGCTCACCTTCTGGGGAGGTATCCCGCCGGCGCGCTGCCCCAGACCACCTCCCTTCCTCCTGGACCTGAGGTTCTGTATCAGGGGGTGCAGGCCCTGGTGCGGCGGCGCGGGACGGACGGTCAGCTGCGGTGGTGGCTGCGGCTGGCCTTCCAGGTCGCGGTCCCGCCGGCGGTTTACCCGCTGGTTGGGGCGGATCTCGGCATCCGGCACCCGGTCACGTACGCTTCCCTGTGGGGTCCCAGTGGACTGGTGACCAACGACTGGGCCCGCTGCTGGGCGTATCCGGGGGTGGGCCGGCGAGAGGGCCGCGTCCGGACTCCCTTTGATCACCAGCGGTCGAGAGTGCGCTGGTACGCGCTGCTGCGCGCGGCCCTGCAACCGACCCTGGACGCGGTCACGGTGGGTCCACACGGCCTGCTGGCCTACGAGCACATCGCGTTGGAGAGGCTGAATTTCCACGACCTCGAAGGGCCCGCCAGGTTTGGCGAGTTCGTGGAGGTTTCCGGCGTGGGGGCGGCGATGGAGATCCTGACGCAGCTGCGCCAGCCGGTGTGGGTTGATCCGGCCGGCACCAGCGTGACGTGCGCGAGGACAGGTGAACGGGGCCTCCGGCGCGGGCTGCTGTTCAAATCGCCGTATGGGTGGCGGATCGCGGACGTCAACGCCGCCGAGCGCATCTGCCGCCTGGCGTGGGCGTCCTTGCAGGATCAGGCGGCGTGACGCAACCGATGCCGTCAACCCTGGCGTGTGACCCGAAGGCGATCATGGCACTGGCTTCTGGCTGGCCCGGCGGTCTGCGAAGACGGTGGCTGCCCTGGATTGCGATTCCGCGGCGCAATGGTGTGGGCAAAGCGCCGTGCGCACGTGTTGCAGGCTGTTGGCAGGTCGTCGATGCTTTCCAGGCTGGCCATTGGCTCACGGCGGATGAGGCCCTGGCCGCATGTGTAGAAGCGCAACGGGCAAGAAGGACTTCGCTGGCGGGGGTGGGCCTCGCCCTGACCCCGGACGTCGGTGTGGTGTGTCTGGACCTCGACGGGGCTTACCAGGAAGGGCACCTGACGCTGGAGGCACAGCAGACGATCACACGACTGGGCGGATACACGGAGCGCTCCGTCACGTCCGGGGTTCATGTGCTGCTGCAAGGCCGGATTCCAGGGCCCGTTCGCAGGTATCTGCGGAAGGGTCCCCACGAAAGTCAGGAACTGCTCGCGCACTCTTTCGTGACGGTCTCCGGGCGCCGGCTGGACGGCTCCCCGCGCTGCATCCCCTGTGGGCAGGCAGTTCTGGACGACCTGGTCCGCAGGGCTGGCAGCCTACGGACCCATCAGCCGCTGCCGTCCCCTTCAGGCCCGTCTCCTGTGGACGGCCCGGATACCGCAATTCTTGAAGCGGCACGCCGGTCGCGTGGGGGGCACCGCTTCATGGCCTTGTATGACGAGGGTGCCTGGTCGGAGCAGGGCCTGGGCCGCTCCGAGGCAGACGCGTCCCTCATCGCGGCATTGCTGCATTTCACGGGTGGAGACCGGACCCGGACCCTGCGGCTCTTCCGCGCGTCGGCGCTGTACCGCGCGAAAACAGACCGGAAAGCGTCGTCAGACTCGCGCACGTACGCGGAACTCAGCGTGGATAACGTTGCCAAGTTCCTTGGCTACGCCCATCGCTGATGTGCGCGGGCCCTTCCTACCGGCCGCGGGGTCGTTGCTCGCCTGTCCTGAGTCCGGCCAGCGGATCCTGCCTGGCCTCCCTGGAGTGAACATGCATAAACAAAGAATGGTGGTCGCCGATGGCCCTCACCGGCTGTGGCTGATCTGGGATGACATCGCCTACCAGTTCTCCTTGACGTCATTTCTTCGCCGGTCCGAGCGACATGCTGAGCTGGCGAACGCCGGGGTGCTGGCGGCCGCCATGTTGCGTCCCGATGGCTGCGTCGTGTGGCCGAATGGCGTGACGCTCGATCCTCGTGAGGAAGCAGGGGAGGGAGGGGAGTCCTGGGATGCCGTGCTGGTGATGACCGTACCGGCAGCTTGGGCGTACAGACCCCTGCGGCTCCTTCTGCGGGGTCTGGTACCCATCCAGGGAGACCTCCGCGGCGCCGGCGAACGTGACGTGCGGACCGCCGGGTACGGACTGGACCGGGACGAGTGGGAGCATCTCATGGCGGCGGTATGCCGCCAGGGACAGGCCCTGGCTGCTCCCCGGAATCTGGCCTTGTTACGGCTGCGCGATCTGGCGGGAGTGCTGCGAACGGTGGAACCGGACCTGCCGGCAGGCCTGCGCCGGGATTACCCCGAGCTTCCGGGTTCGGAGGGACGGCCAGGTTCACTGCTCGGGTGCCTGCTGGCCGGGCAGATTGACGCAGTGGAGGACTGGCTGTCTCTGGCAGTCAAACGGGAGCAGCAGCGGCGCTTGAAGGTGAAGGCGCCCCCCTGTTTCATTCCTGGATTGGTGTTCTGATTTCAGAGTGACACACGTGCCAGAACGTTTAACGTTAAACAATTTTCTAAGCTGAAAGCGTCGTGTTCGAACATTGGTAACAACATCGAAAAACACCGTCTATAACACAATTTCCTAAGTTTTCCTAAGCGGGTGCGAGAATTATTCCGAGCGAAGAGAAGGCACTGAACAGTGCCACTTCGTGAGGAGTCCTCATGCCTGAAAACCCCATCAAAATGATGTTGCTCACCTCCCTGACCACGACCGAGACCGTCGCGGACATGCTCCTTCTTGCCCTGCTGGTGCACGGCACTGCCGTACATGCCCTGTCGGGCCGTGCGGCGGCGGTCGACGGTCCTGATTACGAGGCGCTACGGACGTTGAACAGTCAGTTGCGGACGGACGTGTTCGCCATCAGAGGTCAGCTTTTTTGGGAGTACCTGGACATGGCCTGGGTCGCGAAGTTCATGTTCGGTCCGTCCATGGAGCGGGTCATCTGTGCGCTGCCGAGCGACGTGCGGCTGGTGGGCGCGGAGGAGACCACCGCACTTGAGATGTCGGCCACACTTCGCAGCTTTGCTTATTCGACCCAGCAGGCCGTCTGCCGTGGCCGACGAAATCATCCTGAACTGGTTGACAGCTCTCATGGCCAGAAGCGTGTCCAGGCTGTCCTGAACCTTGCGGACAGATGTGACCCCCTGGTCTGCTTTGACTGGACCCGCACGACCTTTCTGGAAGCCATCAGTGCCTTGACCACCCATGCTGAGCACAAACCAGGTCTCAGGCTCAGCACGCACCTTGAAGCCTTGGCCCAGGACGTCTATCAGGACTCGTTCGACACGCCGTCCTACAACTTCAATCACGACATGCTGACCGAGGCCGTGGAAAGGTTGCGCCCGTATCTGCCGCGCCCTCAGACAGAAGAAGAAGACGAACAGCTGCGTCAGGCGCTTGGCGATTACAGAGCGTCACTGCTGAAAACCGCCTGGGACCAGGTCGATGTCTTCGGATGAGTGGCGTCCCCTTATTCCGCCGGCGCCTGGAGGAGGCTGCGAACCAGGCACTGGATCCCCGCCGGGAGCCCACGGTCGTCGTGCTGCGGGCAGACGCTGGAACGGGAAAGACGTTCTCGACCCTGACGGTCGTGCTGCGCCGCATTCACCAGGGGGATCTACAGCGCGTTCTGGTCGCGGTGCGTGACACAGCCCAGGAACAGGGGCTCGCAGCGCAGACCCAGCAGGACCTGAGCACGATCGCCGCGGGGTTGCAACTGCCGGCGCGCCCCTGGTCACGGATCGTGCGGGGACGAGACGCCCTCGCCGAGGAGACCAGCTTGGACGGGGAGCAGCTGGAACGCGCCTACCGCGCTCAGTTCGCGTGGACAGACGACGTACCCATCCTGATTGTCAGTCACGCCCACCTGCCGCTGGTGATGGGGGAACGCACCCCCGGAAGCCTCAAGGCACTCCGGCAGGCGCAGGTCCTGATCGTCGACGAGGATCCCTGCGCCAACTGCGCCCTGACGGACGGCACGCTGCGGGACGAGGGCATCACCATGCCCGATGGGTCGCGGATGCTGACACTGCTCGCCGAGGCAGATCTCGCGGACGCGACCAGCGTAGCCACCGTCCTCCGGCGGCTGGAGAATCCTGAAAGGACCACACGGGTCCGGCGGAACTTCTCCCGGGGCGCCCGGATCATGGCGTACGAGCTGCCGGGATGGGAGCTCATCCCCATGCTCCGCTATCTGGTGGGTAAGCGGGGCCAGGGCGACAGAACCTGGATGGCTTTCGAGCGCCTGCTGGCCGCGGAGCTGACAGGAGCGAAGGTCCCGGTAGCGCGGCGGTACGCTCGGGAGCTCACGTTGGCCCTGCGCCGGGAACTCTGGCGGCCGCCGGGCGGAACGCGGCCGAACCGGTTCGGCCTGTGGTGGCCGGTCACCTACCAGGGCCAGCAGCCGGTCATCCATCCACCGCGACTGCGCTTCTGTCTGCCCCGGGTCTGGCAGCCCGTGTGTCCGGTCGTGGTCCTCGACGCGTACGCCGACGCCGCCAAGTACACCGCCGTGTTTGCACCGGTGCCAGTCCGGGTAATCCGCCTGCCAGCAGCATTCTCTCTGAACGTCCTCGCGGCTCCCACCCTGCGGCGTCATTCAACGGACGTCGCCCGCGGACGGACGCCCGAACACCTGAGGGTCATCGCGGAAATGCTGGTGGACCTCTCCCTGGAAACGGGCAGGGACACCCTCTGCCTCGCTCAGCAGGGAAACGTTCAGGCCGCGTACGCCCGGGTGCTCGACAACGTGCGGACCACGCGGGAGGTGTCCGGCCTTCAGCATGCTTCGCTGCACTGGTGGGCTGGCCGCGGCCAGAACAGCTACACGGGGTGGCATGTCGTGGCCCTGACCCCTCCGAAACTGCCCTCAACCTACCGTGACCACCTGCTGGCGGCCTGGATCGACGACGAGGACGAACGCCGGCGGCTGCATCACCACGAGGAGCGGGTGGAATGCATTCAGATGTTGCAGCGTGGACGTGCCCCGCTGCATCAAGGCCCTGACCCGCCGCGGGCGCTGATGGCCTTCCTGCCGTGCGTGCTGTGCCCCGTGGATTCAGACCGGCGGTGCTGTCCACCGGAAGGTCCGGTCACTGACACGTGCACGCACTGGAAGGGGTGGAACGTCCAGTTCAGCCCTTACCTCCCGTCCCGCCGTCTCCGGCTCGGCACCCGCACGCCCCACCGCGAAATGCTGCTCGATGAGGTTGCACGGGTGGTGTTGAAGCACGCCGGTGGTGTTCCGCTCGTGGCGTTTGAAGCGCTTGGCCTGACGCGGGGCAAAGGAAGTGGGTCACGCAAACACCAGGACCTTCACCATGCCGGACGAACGCTGCGGGAGTGGATGCAGACAGGAGAACGAGGGTCTCCCTGGACCCTGCCGTGGGAAGTGGGAGAGACGGAAACCCTCGACGCCTGGCGGGAGAGGGTATCGAGATCGTGGGAAGCGTGGGGGGTTAAAGCCGGTCACGACCACAACCGAGAGGGAGAACGGACCTTGCTGACCGATCTGGGGCTTCGGTTGTTCCAGGTTTCGGCTGGAGCACGAAATCGGTATCCCGTGTACGCCTCTTCGGAAAGCGCGGCGGTTCAGGCCCTGCATGTCCTGCTGAGCCCCGTATCTTTCCCCCCCTGCCCCAATGTGGGCTCCGGTTTCGCGCGCGGCATGAAGCGCGAGGAGAACTCCCGAGAACTGAAAGAGGGCGAAGCAGAACCGTTCCGTTGAAGCGAGGTGTGCAGGACCCGTTGGCCTGGGTGGCGCCCGAGGACGCCACCAGGACCGGATCAGCGTGAGGCGGCGGGCGTGGCGGGAGTGCCGGCCAGCGACAGCAGCAGGTCACGCAGGGCGCGGTTGGCAGCCGTATCGCGGATGACGCGGAGGTTGAGTGAAGGGGCCGTGGGTTCAGTGGGAAGTGGGTTCGTCAAGTTAGTCACCAGGAAGAGCCGTTGGTCCTCCTGATTGATAGAAATCACGGCTAAAAACGCGCGTCAACGCCTGGCGATCGTTAGACGGAATGAGTAATCGAAGGTTGAGGAGGCCACATGGGAAGACCAACCGAACGTACGAGATCTGCCCTTGGCCAGTGCCTGGAAGCGCGTCGCAAGGAACTTCGCCTGTCCGGACAGGACATTGAGCGGTTCTCACGAGGGATTCTGAGCCAGCGGACGGTGTCACGGCTGGAATACGGCGACATCACGCTGCGGGAACTGCGAACGGCGCAGCGGGCGGCGCTCGCAGACGTGCTGGGATGGACGGTCGAGGAATTCGAAGCCCACACCGGCCATGAACTGGGGTTCGGACGGCTTGGCACACCCGGTGAACCCTACGATGCCTTCGACCCGCCACCGGAAGTTCAGGGGCCGTTCAAGGCGGTGGCGGTGCCGTATTGCGGTGAGCTCAGGCAGGCGTTTGAGCCGTCACGCCTCCCTCGCCAGAAGATCTGGCTGGACAAGGTGCTGCTTCCCCCTGAGGGCCGTGGAGACCTGTTTGCTTTTCAGCTGGGCGAGACGTACGTCGACGAGCGTGCGAAGGCGGAGCTGCCCCGGCGCGGCGTGCTGATTCTTGAGGTTGGGCGGACAGCCCGCGAAGGGGAATTGGCCGTCGTCCGCCTGTGCCGCCAGCCTGGCGCGGTGATCGTCACGCACCGAGGTGACGTTGCCCACTACGTCCTGAATTCGTCCCGGCCCGGGGCGCGGCCCGTGGTGCTGGATGCGCCGCTGCCACCGCCAGCAGGGGTTGTGGTCAGCGCCATTGCCCTGCTGACGCTCCCTCAGTAATCCTCCTTTTCGTTCTCACGGCAGCCTTCCGGTCTCGCCGGTCCCTGCCCCTGCATCGAGGATAATGAACAAAACACAGCGTGCCGAACTGGTTCTACCTGAGCTCAACATCGCGGATCCAACAAAGGTCACCCTGGGGTGTACCCGAGTGTCCACGGAAGGTCAGGATGAAGGATGGGGCCGGAACCGCCAGATACGTGACATCAAAGACGCGGCGGCGGATTACGGCCTGACCATCGTCGGCTTCATTGACGAGACGGTGAGCGGGGCGAATGCCTACAGGGTCACCCACAGCGGGTACTACGACCTGGCCGAACGTTACCCCGGCATCAACCTGATTTTTGCTCATCCCAGCCGTGTCGGGCGCCACGTGGACAAATCCGTCGGCCTGGTGCGCAAACTCCTAGAGCTGCGGGCTGTGGTGTGGGTGGTGGACATCGGGAACCTGGACAAGAAGGGAAACTGGTCTAACTTCCTGCGCAGCGCCACTGAAGTGGAGGTGGACTACAACAACCTCGTTCATCAGATGCGTGAGGGCAAACGCGACAAGGCGCGCGAAGGGGGCTGGCCACAGGGCTCACCCCCATTCGGGTACCGGCTCCGGAGGGACGAACGGGGTAAGTCGCGTGATCTGGAGCCCGATCCTGACCGGGTGGAGGTGTACCACCGGCTGCGCACCGAGTACCGGCGCCGTGGAGCGAACACCATCGCCAATGACCTGAACATGGAAGGCGTGCCTGGCCCCCGGGACAAGCCCTGGAACGACAATGCCATTCGCCGGATTCTGCGGAACCCCGTGTACCAGGGCACTTTCACATACAACAGGGGAAAGCCACACGCCATCGACATTCCCGTTCCTGCTCTCATTACTCCGGAGGAATACCGGGAGCTTCAGCGGCTGCTGGCTGACCGGGTGAAGTACCAGCCTGGGCGCAAAGTCGACCCGGATCTGCTGACGGGTCATGTGGTGTGTGCCGTGTGCGAGCAAAGCGTCAACGTCAAGAAAAGCAGCCCACGCGGCATACCGGTGTATCACTACGCGTGTTCCAACGCGTCACGAGGGAAGGCAAACCAGGCGGCTGGGCGTTTCAAGTGTCCCAACAACCGGTATCACAACATGGAGCGCCTTGAGCAGAAATGCTGGGCCGCGCTCGTTCACCATCTCACCGACCCGGATCTTCTCGCGCAGCTGTTTGAGGAGCACGCCGAAGCGCCGCCTAACCACACGGACGAGATCAAACAGAAGGAAGATCAACTGGTGGGGTTGTACGGCCTGCTGACCGAGCCAGGACGCGTCACTTCTGCGGTGAAACGCAAGATTGAAGCGGTCGAGGACGAGCTGGCCCTCCTCCAGCAGGCGCCGCCGCCGTCACCTACGCCCAACGTCGATCTGGTGCGCTTCGCGGAGCAGCTCAAACCCCACCTCGCCAGCACCGGAAAACACGCGCGACGGGAATTGATGACGGCCCTGCGCGTTCGGTTCTTCATCAACCGGGAGGGTCTGGAACGGCTTGAAATCACCGTGCCCCGAGCGTGATGGCCTGGGGCTGTTCGCAGGCGTCAGCAGCGGGGGAGACTGGCGTTCATTCACAGTATCGGCGGCGGCGCTGCACGTCCCCGGCTCGCAGGTGCTCCACGTGCAGACGGGCTGCGCTTCGCGCAAATACCTGTACAGCAGGGCATTCAGTGCGGTGTCGTCCCATGCTGGCGCCGAGATTCAGCCCGGTACCTTCCAGTAAAGCGTTCAATGCAGGGTCCATCGGCACCTGTTCATGTTACGCCGCCTGAACAGGCCCGGATCAGGAGGGAAGCCGCCGATTTCAGGTGGACCTCACCGCCACATCGGCCTCAGCCAGGTCCGCCACCAGCCGGAACGCGAGGTCCTCCGGCGTCCACCCCCCGCCGAGAAAGGCTGTGGGCGCCTTTCCTTGCAGCTTGTAGCGCGGCTGCGTCCACCAGCGGCGCACTTCATCTTCGGAAAGGGCGTTGTTCAACAACGTACACACGGTGGCGACAGCTGTCAGGCGCGCACTTGCTTCCTTTGTTGGTGTCGCGTCAGGCGCTTGGTCCGTCAGACGGCTGATCAGTTCGGCCCCCAGCATCAGTTGTGCTGCATCGGTAGGTAAAAGGAAACGCTTCATGGCAGCGACGTCCTCCTCGGTGATATGCACAGGCTCCAACGTCCCTTGCAGTACTTGGAGGTCAGCCAGCATGGCCGTACCGAGCGCCTCCAAATCAAGCTGCGTGGGGAGCGTGATGGCCGCCGCGATGGCCTCGCTCGCGAGCTCCTCAGCGGAACGGCCCATCATCGCCGACAATTGAAACAGCGCCTCGTACAGCGGACGCTCCAGGGGAACTGGGAGAATCACCGCATCTGAATCAGGCATACACTCCTCCTTCCGGCACATGTGACCGTTTCAGCCGCTGGGCTGATCAGTCGATCAGTACGCGCCGCAGCGCTCGGGTTGCCCGCCCACCGCTCTTTTTTAGAACGCAGCCCCCCAGGTGGGTGCCGCCTTGATTTTACAAAGGACGTAACGTGAAGCCCATATTCTTAAAATGGCTTATTGATATGCTGCTCATCTTCCGTTTGACCGGTGAAGTTCTGCATCGACGTGATGCCTTGCATGCTGGTGTCGCTGGTGGCGTACGTCCCTCTCATGACGGTGCAGCCCGGGTCCACGGCTGACCGCCTGCCTGCTGCACACCTTGCAGACGGCTCTGTGGTGGCGGGAACTTCCTTCGGTCGGCAGGCGGATTTTGACGAGACTGCACGGGATGAACGACGTGGTGGTGTTCGGCACCCAGAGTGGTGAAGTGATCGCGTGGCCTTGGAAGGAATCGGGGTGACGTCAGATGGTGGGTTCCTGTGACGCCTGGACGGCGAGGGTGCGTTGTCTGATTTCCCTGTCGAAGCCGGTAAAACTACCCATTCCTGGCTCCTGATGTGTTACGCTATAGACGTAATAGGAGCCTACATGCCAATTCCCGTGACCCTGATCGACGAGAGCACCGCCGGCAGCAAACGCACCTTCACCCTCGACTTTCTCGAGGAACACGTCACTGTTCGCGAGCTCATCCGCCGGCGCGTGTACGAAGAAGTCACGGAGTACAACGCCCGCCAGCCCGAGGTCTTCCAGGGTCTCATACAACCCACCGACGCGGAACGCACCCTGAACGGCTACCGGCTGAAGGCCTGGCGAAAGCTGGACTGGGAGGCCCAGTATCAGCGGGCCACCGAGGCGTTCAAGAAGCACGGTTTCGTGGTGCTCGTCGACGAACGACAGGTCGACGATCTCGACGAGCAGGTCCACCTGCGCCTTGACCGGCCGACGGAAGTCACCTTCCTCAAACTCGTCGCCCTGGTCGGCGGATGACGTGACGGTCACGGACACCCACACGGAAGCCCTCTCGTTCTTCCAGGACTTCATCATCGCGGCCGAACAGCGCCATCGTCAGACCGGCACGCTATATGGAACGAAACCGGCCGAGCTCCTGCCTGCTGCCCGCCTGAACCTCCCACCTCCTGTCGCCGTGCAGGTGGTGAACCTGGCGCTGCACGACGTGTGTCATGGGAGCCGGCACTGGTCGTTCAAGTCGGCGGAGGAGAAGCTCATCGTCCAGCTGGCCAGGCGGCATCTGCCGTACACAGCGGAAGACGCCCGGGAGATCGTCGGACGGCTGGCCCGGTACCCGAACCCGGCAGTCCTGCCCACCCGGGCCCTGCTGACCAGCCTGCTGGTCGGTCTCGGCCGTGACATGCTGCTGAGCTCCGCCCGCAGTGAACTGGAGGCGTTGGCCTCAGCCCTCGGTCATCACACCTGGGCAGACGCGCGCAAGCTCCACTCCTTCGTGGCCGAGCTTCTCCATGACGGTCCCTCCGGCCTGCACCTGGACGCGGACGTCTGGGGAGCGAGGGTGCTTCCGCTGCTGGACACGCTTTCCGAGCCTGTACAGTCCGCGTGGACGAACCTCCTCCTGCACTGCGCCTCCGCCAGTGGCAACACGCCAACAAAAGCCTGGCTCACCGAAGCGCAGACCCGCATGGATGCCCTGGGAGACGAACACTTTCTCCCTCTCGCCACCACGTGGCTGGCGCAGGCCGTCCCTGGTGGGCGTGCGGTACCTCCAGCGGAGCAGGCGGTGCCGGCCCGTCATCCTGACCTGTATGCGGCCCGCAACGCTGACCTGCTTCGCGGGCTCGCCTGGGTGTCTGGGCTGGTCCCTGATGCTCACCTCGCGGCGGTGCTGGGCGACCTGGCCCTCGCCGGCTACCGCAAGGTCAGCGGGCACGGTCCGCGATCCGTGAAAGTGGCGGGCGCCTGTGTGGCTGCGCTGCAACGCCTGCCGGGACTGCTCGGCGCCGGGCAACTGCTGCGGGTCGCTCAGGGCGTGCAGCAACCCTCCTACCGCGCGTCCCTGGACCGGGTGATCGAGGACATCGCGCAGCGTCTGGGCCTGAGCCGGGAGGACCTGGAGGAGATCGGCGTGCCGACCTTCGACCTGACGGACGTGGGCCAGCGGGACGTCCTCCTGGGTGACACCACCGCCGAGGTGCGCGCGGACGGCCGGACTGTCCAGCTGACCTGGCGCAACGAGAAGGGCCAGCCCGTCAAGACCGTACCTGCGCGGGTGAAGCGGGAATTCGCTGCGGAGCTCAAGGACCTGAAGGCCAGCGCCAAGGCCCTGGAGAAGGTTCTGGGCGCCCAGCGGGACCGTCTGGATGGACTGATGATGCTGGACCGCACGTGGACGTTTGACACGTGGCGGGACCGCTACCTCGACCACCCGGTGGTGGGCGTCCTGGCGCGCCGGCTCCTGTGGACCATCGACGGCCGCTCCGTTCTGTGGCACCAGGGAGTCCTCCGTGACCAGGGTGGGGAAGACGTCACGCCCTCGCCGTCCGCGGAAGTCAAACTGTGGCATCCCGTCCTGGCCCCACTGGAAGAGGTGCGGGCCTGGCGTGAACGGCTGGAAGACTGGCAGATGGTGCAGCCGTTCAAACAGGCGCACCGTGAGGTGTACCTCCTGACGGACGCGGAACGGGCGACCCGGGTGTACAGCAACCGCTTCGCCGCGCACGTGGTGCGGCAGCATCAGTTCAATGCCCTGTGCGCGGCGCGGGGCTGGCGAAACTCGCTGCGTCTGATGGTCGATGACGAGTACCCCCCGGCCACCCGGGAATTACCTCAATACGGTCTGCGCGCCGAGTACTGGGTCGAAGGCATCGGCGACGAGTACGGGCAGGATACGAACGAGACGGGGACGTACCTGCGTCTGGTCACCGATCAGGTGCGTTTCTACCGTCTGGACGCCGCGCGGAATTCCGCGCATGCGGGCGGAGGGGGGTATGGGCCGACCTGGCGCTTCCCGAATCCGGCGGAACCGGTCCCGCTGGAGGACGTGCCGCCGCTGGTGCTGAGCGAAGTGTTGCGGGATGTCGACCTGTTCGTGGGGGTCGCGTCCGTGGGGAACGACCCGACATGGCAGGATGGCGGGCCGCAGGGGCGGTTCCGGCAGTACTGGCAGCACTACAGCTTCGGGGATCTGGGCGCGACGGCGCAGACCCGCCGGGAGGTGCTGGCCCGGCTGCTGCCACGCCTGAAGATCGCGGGACGGTGTGAACTCACGGAGCGGTTCCTGGTGGTGCGCGGGGACCTGCGGACGTACAAGATCCACCTGGGCAGCGGGAACGTCCTGATGGAACCGAACGATCAGTACCTGTGCATCGTGCCCTCGCGGGGGCTGGGTGCCAACGAGGGGGAGAGCGTGTTCCTGCCGTTCGAGGGAGACGCAGTATTCTCGGTGATCCTCAGTAAGGCGTTCCTGCTGGCGAACGACACGACCATCACGGACGGCACCATCACGCACCAGATCATGCAGCGCTGACGGAGCACTCAGTCATTGCGGGGCGTCTTCGTGTTCTGAAGTTGTGGGCGGCAGTCTTGGAGGCTTCCGGTCTCTACCACGCTTGTGCAGGACTTCGTGACAGTCGATTTGGTGGACTGTCAGATGATCACCCGCCTGTCGCGCTCACGCAACGATTCCGTGGCAGCGCGGTCTATGCCTTCAGGCGTATGTTCCTGAAGGGCACCGGTCCCTACACTGGAGCGGCTGACTGAAGAGGGGGACGACTTCGAGGCCTTGAACGTGCTGATGGTCACGAGGTTGGAATGCACCCGCCTGGCTTCTCTGGAGGAGATCAACACCTTCCTGAATCGCTGGGTGGAACGGGTGGAGTTCGTCCGGGGAGCAGAGCATGTGGAGTTCCCGGACGATGTTCGTGACCTGAGTCGGACAGGCTGGCTGGCCGGGCTGCTGGCCCGCCGACGCGTGGTTGCGGCACTTCTGCGCGCCCAGCGGCGCCAGCAGACGGTCCGTATCGACCTTGGTCAGAGCGTGCTCGTCGGCGAGGTTGAGGCTCTGGAGTTCCTGACGTGCCGGCTGCGGGTGCCGCCCGGCCATGTCTTCGACGTGTCGCTGTGGAGCGTGGAGCCGGGTGACGTTCATGTCGTGGAAGACAGCCGGGATGTACCGCCTGCCGACCGGCGCCCTGCTGGACCCGGAGGGACTGCCGGTGTGGAGTTACGCCGAGCGCTGCTGGATCGAATCGACTCCTGAACCGATTGAAGGGCAGCAGGGGCTGAATGCGCTGTCCATCCGGGCCTGCCAGGCCATGGGAACGGTGGCGTTTCGCCGCTACTGCACCCACCATGGGCTGTCGCACCCGGAACTGAAGGCGTTCGTGAAGCACGGGTTTGCCATGGCGGACACCCAGGACATCGTCGGGTGGGAGCAGGACCAGCCACTCCTGGTGCGCGTCGGATTCGGCCATGACCTGCCCGAGCCGCTCCGGGAGGTCGTGGGCCGGCAGAACCTGTCCACCTTCCTGTACCTGCTCGGGCAGGTCACGTGGATCGGGTATACCGATCTGTACGGTGCGGTCACTTCAGCACCCTGGCGGCACCTGCGGGCGGCCCTTTCCGTGCTGGACGGGGAAGGGATCCCAAGGCCGCCCATCGAGCCGTTTCTCGAGAGTCCCTCGTCTGAGGTTCATGGCTGGGGTGAGCCCGTCAATGCCGCGGTGAAGCTGTCGTGGATGGCCCTCGACTCATGACGCGGGCTGGCGTCTCAACCAGGAAATAACCTGGCATCACGCTTGCTGATGGTCGAACATGCCCATCAGCGACTGCTGAACAAGGTTGCGAAATCAAAGGCGTCGTGCAGTTCGGATTCGCCTCCCTGCCGAATCGACACCGGCTCCGAGCACTGTTGAGCCAGCCAGTTCATTTCAACAGCCGTACCCTTGATGCGAACACGGTGGGGCAGAGCTTTGAGGCGTGCCAAGGTCGTGAGGTCGAGTGCCAGGGCGTGTCGGAGCCGTATCCATGTGTGCACCGAGAATGACTTTGCCCCTGATGACGGTTCGAGCAACCATGTTCCGTCTTGCTCGAGCAGCACATGGCGGTACGGCTCATCCGGCACGCCGACATCGTCGAATTCAAAAGCATCACTGCATTGCGCGCAGTGAAAGCCGAACCCCCACCGCAAGCCGTGATGCTCAGCCTGATACACGCTCGCGTGGTGCTGAGCGTGACACGTGGGGCAGTTGAAGGGGAGGATGGCGTTCATGCCTGCGGCTCAGCATGGACGTTGATGCCACCGTGGGCAAGTAGAACAGGAGTCAATAGATCGCCAACCGTATCCGCCTCATACCGAGCGTGCGCGCAGTGTGGCCACCAGGGCGGTGCGCGCCGCTGGTGTGAAGGTCCCTTTGCCATTGACGTCGCCTTCCAAGGCGCCCTCATCAAAGCGTGCCGCCCACCAGTCGTCCAGGAACCCCGGTGCGTACCCGTTCAGCCCGAACCCGCCCCGCGCGTCACGAAACCAGGCTTTGAGGATCTCGTGCATGTCCGCCCTTGTGATGCCTGGCCCTGTGGCGGTCTCGTGGAGCCACAGCATCACGTCGAAGACATGCCGTGAGCGCGGATCGTCATGCAGAGCAAAGTGGGTCTTCTCGTCGAAGACCTCCAGGCACGCGCGCCGCACCGCCTCCCGCACCTCCGGCAGGTGAGCTTCGGCGCGCTGCAACTGCGCATCCAGTGCCACTGGAAATGAGCCGCTCGTCAGCATCTTGCGCTCCTCGCGCTGCGCTGCGGCGTCCAGTGCCGCCTGCGAATCAACCGAGCGGATCAGCTGTAGGAAGGCCGTAAACCCCTGCGCCAGCACCTGGTGCGTTTCGAAGGGTGCGTCCGACTCATGGTCGATGAAGCGCACTGTGTGGTGAGGGTCATCCAAGCTGAGGGTGAACAGGTTCCCGCCTGGGTCGTCCGCGAACACCAGGGCGTCGGCCGGCAGGCCCCAGCCGTAATCCGCTTCGCGTCGGGCGGGTGTGCACAGATGCATGGTGTACGGTTCGTCCATGCCGTCTGGATCCAGCTGAAGAAAGCCGCCGAGCATGAACTCTTCGCCGTCCTGAGCCTCACCCAGCGTGACGACCGGATAGCCGCCGTTGTGCTTCAGCAGGAACTCGCGGTAGTCCGCAGGCAGGGGCCGGCCCAGCAAGGCCTCGAAGGCCATAACATCTGCTTCAGCCACGGGCGGGCTGGGTTCTTCGATGACGACGGGCGTGTTCACGTCCAACAAGCTGACTCGATCCACCCGCTGATCATCGCACGCATGGCGCGCTGCACAGCACTCAGAAATTCAGCTTGAACGGCGTGACCCGGCTCCGATAAGGACGTCAAATCAAGCAGCGCTGATCAAGGCTGTCAGGAGCGGTTCGCCTGGATGATCGGTGTCGCCACGTCCGACGAAGCAGCGGAGGAATGACGCGGAGGCTGATGCACGTTCAGGTCGATCAGTTCGCGCGCCTCTGTCCCCCACATGGCGTAAAGACGCCCTTCCTGGGCGATAACCAGCCGCCCCTGCTGGTCAAAGTCGGCCCATGATGCTCCCTCCAGCAGCGGCACCGGGTCTGGACCGTGCCAGGTGTACGTGACATATCGCCGGTACTGGGGTGAACTGATAAACCGCAGCTCCAGCGCCCTTTTCCTGAGCACCACCGGGTAGGCTTCGCCCATTCCCATCCACTGCTCTGGCCAGGCTGTGACCTGCCACCCGGTGCGCTTCAGAGCGAGTAGGACCGTGTCGACGCGCTCCCGGTCCGTGACTCCCTGAGCCGTGAACCCATTCGGCTGGATCAACGCCTTCAGGTCACGCGCTGAATGGTTGAGGGTCAAGGCCTGGTTGGCTGTGAACACGCCACCCCCGCTCCAGCCGTCGGAAGCATTCCACAGCCCCAGCGCCTTCACCCTCGGGGGACGGCACAACGCAGTCCAGGACCACATGTGCTCCCCGTCAAACGTCTCCGCGGCCGCCTGCACCCGGCGTTTGGCTTCGTTGCGCGCGACGTACAGCAGGTGCTGGCCGTCGGGAGAGAGGTCACTCATCCATTCGTACAGTCGGCCGTGGAACCAGGAGCCCTGGGTGATTTCGTCAGTGCGGGTGTTCCACAAGGACAGGTGAGTCCAGCGGCTGGGCCCACGCCGGAAGATGACGGCGGTGCTGGCTTCGCTGGCCAGCAGGACCCATATTCGGGCCGGGGCTGGGGCTGTGTGTGCGGGCCCTTTTGGCCGGATCATGGCGTCATCCTGGCATGCCGGGAACAGAGCTTTCTGCTTGTTCAGCGGGTGAACCGACGGGTATCGTTGGTCTGCCTTGTCAGACGTGCATCGTCAGGAAGGTCTTGTAGATGGTCGTCAGAAACTGGCTCCACTCCGGCACCCAGCCAGCCTAACACCGTACGCCCGACGCGTTCTTCCCGGCCCCCTGTGTCCATTCAGGCGACCGGGGCACCCTGTCTTACAGGCGCCCCGGCGGTAGGAAAGAAAGTGGCAAATTCAATCGTGCCCCAGGGTCATGTGATCGTTGCCACTCGACGCTTTCACGGTGGACAGGACCTCGGCGTCCTGCGCCAGGGCCCGGTCGTCAGCAGTCAGCGACAGGAAGGTCAGCATCAGGACCAGTAGGGTCATGGCAGCCAGCAACAGGACAATTTCCATACCTCAGTGTGAACCTGCTCCTCTAGGAGAAGATGACGCCGAGCTTCAGATGGCAGGGAGCTGGCGTTAAACAGATGCCCACAAACCGTTGAATTTTAAAGGTCGTTGTGCCAGCCCGTTTGCTCAGACGTGGCCTGAAAAGCGTGCTGCAGCACTGTGAAGTGTGCACCGAATTATTCTGCCCGGCGTCCCGACCATGTGCGTTATGAGAACATTCCTCAGGGCGCCGGTTCAGGGTGTGGCACGACGTAGGCTGATGTCCAGAGTGCCGGCTGCGGTGACCTCACGCTCGCCCTGGGTGCTGCGGGCCGTGAGAATTACGCTGTAGGTGTTGGCTCCGGTTCCTGGGGCCGCCCGAATCACAACCGGGAACGTCCCGCCTGCGCGCACCGTCGTCTGTGGCAAGGTCACACGGACGCCCGGCGAACTGCTGCGGGCGCTCAGGACAAAAGGTTTGGGGTAGTCCTGGACCCGGTAGCCACCCATCCGCCCGGTCAGGTTCCGGGTAGTGCCGGCCACAAGACTCAGGGTAGATATGGATTTCCGTGCTGGAGCTGGCTCGGCAGGCCTCCCCGCCTCCTGAGCGGTAAAGACGATGTACCCGCCCGCGCAGCCATTGCCCCGGAGCCTTCCAATGTCCTGAACCCCGACAAACAGAGCGGGCAGCAGGGAGGCCGTGACCAGGCCCAGGCCCAGAGCGGCGCGGCGTGGGCGGCGCCACTGGGTTGCCGTGAAACCCAGTCCACCCGGGCCGAGCAGCAGGGGAGGAAGCAGTGCCAGCAGGGTATAGCCCTCGCAGGGTCCGCTGAGCAGGGCGCCGCCCAGAACCCGCACCACCACAGTCAGGGCGGCGCCAGCAGCCCAGCCCAACATGAAACTCTGCAGTGCCCCCGCACCGAAACGAGAGACAGCTGCGGACGAGGAGGGGGGCAGGGTCATGAGGCGCAGGCTAGCGTGCGCCGCCCGGGCAAATGGACCGGAGCCCGGCTACCGGCCTGAGGGTGAAGCTACTCAGTTCTTGAGGCTGGGCAGCTGACAATCCGGACAGATGCCCATGAACTCCAGGCGCACATCGGTGACCTGGAATCCGGCGGGCAGGGCCACCGCCGGAATCAGCGGCACGGCCTCGGCCTTCACGTCGAAAATTGCCCCGCACGAGCGGCAGACCGCGTGGTGATGGTCCTGTCCGTCATGGCGGTAGTCGTAGCGGGTGGCCTGTCCGGCACGCTCGATGGTGACCACCACGCCGTCGCGCACCAGTGCGTCAAGCGTGCGGTAGACGGTTCCAAGGCTGACACTGGGCAGCTTCGACCGGACCTGGGTGTGAATCCAGGCGGCGTCGGGATGGGCGCGCGACGCCCGCAGCACCTCGATCACTGCTGCCCGCTGCCGGGTGTGCCGCACCATCGTCATGCCGACAGTCTAGCAAACCGGCTGACCCCGCCCTGACCTCCTTCCGAGGACTAGGACGTGACTTCGCTGCACCGGGTTCATTGCTTTCGTTCAGGAAACCACGTAAAACACTGAACGTGCCTGACCGCCTGCTGCCCCTGCTAAGTGCCCTGCCCCAGACAGGTGATGCACTGGGCGAGCGGCTTGGTGTCGGGCGCGTGACCGTTCATACCCTGGCCCGCCGACTGGCGGAGCAGGGTGTACCTGTGGTCGTCTCCCGCCAGGGATATGCGCTGGAACCCGGTACACCTGCCCCTGGACTGGTGCCGGTACAGGGCCTGTTTGGCCGGGCACTTCGGTATACCGGCACCACCACCAGCACCCAGGATGACCTGCGGCATTGGGCCGAACACGCCAAGAGCCCGGCGCCGCACGGCGCGGTGGTCGTTGCCGAGCGCCAGACCGCGGGCCGTGGCCGCCGTGGCCGGACCTGGAATACACCGCATGGCACCCTGGTCTTCAGCGTTCTGCTGTGTGCGCCACTGACCCTGCCAGAACTGGCCCTGATGCCGCTGGCCGCCGGAGTCGCCGTGCATGAGGCCTGCAGGACCGGGGGGCTCAAGTGGCCCAACGATCTGCTGACCTCCGACGGGCGCAAACTTGCTGGCATCCTGCTGGAAGCCGATCTGCGCGGTGAAGAGGCCCGCCGGGCTGTGCTGGGCATTGGAGTGAACGTGGGCAGTGCTCCAGAGGGGGCCGCACACCTGCACGAAACCCAGCCCGGGCTGACACGGGCCGAGCTGCTGGGACGAGTGCTGGCTGCCCTGGAGCACTGGCTGGGCCAGCCGGCGCAGAACGTGCTCTCGGCCTGGCGTGCAGCGAGCCTGACGCTTGGCCAGGCGGTCACCGTGACCACGCCGCGTGGGACCATCCAGGGCATGGCCTTAGACCTCGATGCCCAGGGCAATCTGCTGGTGCAGGTTACTGGCGGTCAGGTGCACACCATCAGCGCAGGTGACGTTCAACTGATCGGCTCCCTGCCTCTTTCTTCCCCTCCCGCTTCGTAAAAAAGGATATTCATGACCCAGATCACCCACCCCACCCTCGCCCGTACCCTCGTTCCTGCCAACAGCCTGACGCGCGACCTGCTGCTGGTCGCCGGAGGCGCCATTCTGGTCAGCCTGCTGGCTCAGGTCGAGGTGCCCCTCAAACCGGTGCCCCTGACCCTGCAGACCCTGGGCGTGCTGCTGGTCGGCGCGGCCCTGGGCTGGAAACGTGCCCTTGCGGCGCTGGGCCTGTACCTCGCGGCCGGTGCGGCTGGACTGCCGGTTTTTGCGGGAGGAAGCGGCAGTCTGGCCCGCATCCTGGGCCCCAGCGGTGGCTACCTGTTGAGCTACCCGCTGGCCGCAGCCCTGGTGGGATTCCTGGTCGAGCGCTTTGCCCTGGACCGCCGGTTCCTGGGCACGGCCCTGGCCATGCTGGCCGGCAGCGTGGTGATCTATGCGCTTGGTCTGCCCTGGTTGGGCATGGTCACCGGGCTGAAGGGACAGGCCCTGCTCAATGCAGGCCTGACCCCGTTCATCATCGGTGACCTGCTGAAGCTGGGACTGGCTGCCCTGCTGCTGCCTGCGGCCTGGACCCTGACCCGCAAACGCTGAGGCCCACAATCACGAGGCCCCACCGTGATAAACGGTGGGGCCTCGTGGCTTGGGACGGGTTGTCGATGCGTTCCCGGAAGAAAGCCCCGCCCGAAGTAAGCTCAGTGTGACGTGTGAAGTGAAGTGACACATCCGCCGAAAGGCTGAGTGGGTGCCGATACTCCCAGATCCGAAGGGTCAGCCTGACCCGGATCAGTAGTCCCGGGCAAACAGCAGCTGGCGCAGGTAGACGAAACGTGTTGTCGGGGGAGGAAGATAGGCTGCATCGTCAAAGCGGCTGTCATAGTCCCAGTTGCGGACCGGAGCGCCGTAATAGCACCCGGCATGGCTGCAGGGTGCCTTCCAGGTTCCTTTGGCATGGGCTGATACGCCCAGGCTGACAAAAGATCCCCGGTAACGAAGCTCCTTGCCATCCCAGCTTTCATGGAAACGGGGGTAATTTTCCAGGCCGCCGTTGTACCTGCCCGGCTCGGTGGCGTCTGTACCGGCCAGGAAAGCAGCGTTCACTTCGGTGCTGGTGGCAGGTGGTGGAGCGACGTCCCGTTTATGGGCGCGCGTATCACTCCAGTTGTTGGACAGCACATTGATGGAGTCCGCCAGGAGCGAGGCGGGCCGCCACTGGGCGCCGCCGAGCAGAGGTCGGCACGCCGCATGCTGAGCGTCCGGGTGGCATCGTTGTATACGACCCGCACCGCACTGGTGGTGCTCAGGGCGTGAGACCGGGCCACTTTCAGGGCCGCAGCCAAAGCTCGGGAATCGCTGAGTGCCGGCTTCTGGAGTCCACTGACGTTCAGCGCTGCGATGCTGGCCAGAACACCGATGATGCTCAGCACCACCAGCATTTCTAACAGGGTAAAGGCTTGTACCGGACTTTTTCTGCGCATGGGGCCTCCGGGACAGAGGCAGGAGAAGCTGTGCTCCCGGACCCGGCGTCCCATGTAGTGAAATTCCCCACATTTGGGGACGCCCGAATGTGCTTAGTGTGATCTTACCATTTTATGACGAAAATCTCACAATGTCAAGAGGTTAAACTCTGGAATACGGACGAAAGTCTGCATAGTGTGGGGCCGAGCCTGAACGAGCGCATCCTTGAAGCATGAAAACGCACGTGCCGCGTGGCGCGTTCTCGCGCCACCTCCAGAGCTTCCGACCCCTCTTTGGCGACCGACGCCTGTTCGATGGGTTCTCGACGACCCTGCACGGCATCCTCGCTTCCGGTGGTCTGCGTCTGTCCCAGATTGCCCGCTGTGCGCCCGGCAGCACATGCACAGCACACGCCGAACGTCGGTTGCGTCGTCTGATTCATAACCAGAACGCTCGGGCTGACCTTCGTCCTGCTCGCCTGACGGAATTGCTGACCGACCTGGGGGCCCGGCGGATGGCGGGGAGCGACGAAGTCCTGGTCATCCTCGACGAGTCCGATCTGCGCAAACCGCACAGCAAACGGATCGAGAACCTTGACCGCGTGCGTGCCCTGGATGGTACGTCGGTGCGGGGCTTCCATACGCTCACGACGCTGGGGATCGCTTCAAATGGAACGAGGGCGCTGCTGTACCAGACGAGCTTCAGCACCCTCGCCCCGGGCTTTCGCAGCCGGAACAGCGAGTACCGCAGCGCGGTACTCGCGGTGAAACACGCGCTGGCACAGCAAGGCGTCACGCGGCTGCTCTGGGTACTCGACCGAGGCTTTGATGCCATCGACTTCCTGCGTTTCCTGCACAAACAAGGGCAGTCCTTTGTCGTGCGTGCCGCTCACCTCGACCGCATGGTGCAGCTTGACGTGGGCCAGCGGTCCATGCCGCTCCACGAGGCGCTGGACCACGCCTCCCGGCTCACCACCCTGAGCGTCGAGAAAGCCGTGTTTGACGTGACGACCCGGCGGCATAGAACGGTAAAAGTTTACGTGCACGGCTGTGCCGTGCACCTGTCCGGTTCATCTGGCCTGGGGGGTACTGCGGTGCGCCTTGAAGCGAAAGACTTCAAAGACCCAGGCTGGGTACTGCTGAGCAATCTGTGCCTGGCGGCGGATGACGTTGCTGCCCGGGCCGGACTGGCCACCCGTCTGGTGCAGGCGTACCGTCAGCGGTGGTCGATTGAGGATGTCTTTGCGTGGACCAAGGGTGTGCTGGGGTGGGAAAGTGCCAGAGTCCTGCACTACGACGGTTTACGCGTGCTGGTCAGTTGCGCGTGGATCGTGGCGGCCTTTTTGTTTCAGCTGGGTGCCAGCCTGGACGACCGGCAACTTCACCTGATCGCCCACCTGGGAGGCTGGCGACCACATCAAAAACACCCGCCGGGAAAGCGGGTGTTGACCTGGGGCCTCGAACGCCTCGCGGTCTTCCTGATGATGCAGGAGCAACGCTCAGATCCCCATTGAAGAGACGAGATTTACGCCCTCCTGGTCGATATCTTTGCCCCCTGATCTTTTCGTCCGCATGTCAGGTTAAACCTGTGTCCTTCTGGGCATGTTCTCGTGCAGATGGCAAAAAAAGCCCCGGCTGCGATAGCCGGGGAAAGGATCAAGGAAAGAGTTACTCGGCCAGGGCCGGGTTGCTGGGCAGCTCAGGAGCGGTGCCGCCACGAATGGCGTTGAGCACCCGGTCGCGGATCTCCTGCTCCATCTCGGGACGCTCGGCGATATAGGCAATGGCTTTTTCCTTGCCCTGGCCGATGCGCTCGTCACCATAGCTGTAGAAGCTGCCGGCCTTCTTGACGATATCCATGTCGCTGGCCAGGGTGACCAGATCGCTGAGCTGGTCAAAGCCCTTGCCGTACATCAGGGTCAGTTCGACTTCCTTGAAGGGCGGGGCGACCTTGTTCTTGACGCTCTTGACCTTCACGGTGTTGCCCACCGCGTCGTTGCCGAGCTTGACCGGCTGACCGATCTTGCGCACGTCCAGGCGCACGGAAGCGTAGAACTTCAGGGCGCGGCCCCCGGTGGTGGTCTCAGGGTTGCCGTACATCACGCCGATCTTTTCACGCACCTGGTTGATGAAAATGGCGGCGGTGCCCGTCTTGGACAGGATCGCGGTGAGCTTGCGCAGGGCCTGGCTCATCAGCCGGGCCTGCAGGCCGGGAAGGCTGTCGCCCATCTCACCTTCGATTTCGGCGCGCGGGGTCAGGGCAGCCACCGAGTCCACCACGACCACGTCAATGGCACCGGAGCGGACCAGCAGCTCCATGATTTCCAGCGCCTGCTCGCCGTTGTCCGGCTGCGAGACCAGCAGTTCGTCGGTATTCACGCCCAGGGCGCGGGCGTACACCGGGTCCAGGGCGTGTTCGGCGTCGATAAAGGCGCAGGTGCCGCCGGCCTTCTGAGCCTGGGCCACGATGCTCAGGGCCAGGGTGGTCTTGCCGCCGGATTCGGGGCCGTAGATCTCGGTCACGCGGCCGCGCGGAATACCGCCGATCCCCAGCGCCAGGTCCAGGCTGAGGCTGCCCGTCGACACCGACTGGACGTCGAGCTTGCTCTCGGCGCCCAGCTTCATGATGCTGCCCTTGCCGAAGGCCTTCTCGATCTGGCTCATGGCCGTCTCGATGGCCTTGGTGCGCTCACGGGCGTCGGTGGGGGCGGAGAGTTCCTTGGTGCTGTCTTTGCTCATGCGGTCTCCTGCGGGGCCAGGCCCCGGAAACGGAAGGTGCTTTCGGTTTCGTAGATCGGGCCGGTCTTACGGAGGATGCTGCGGTACAGCACAGCGTGCCCGGCCTGCCAGCCCAGATCGAAGGTCAGAGGTGCGACCCGGGGGGCCGGGCCTTTCTTGCGTGCCATGGTGATATGCGCCTTGAACGGCAGGTTGTCGGTCTGGATGTCCAGGTTCTGGATGCCCTCGCGCAGCCGGGTGGCAAATTCCGTCAGGCCTTCGGCCTCCACCTTGGCAAACCACACGCGTGGACTGCCTTCGTTGGGGAAGTAGCCGGTGCCCCGCAGGCGGACCTCCATGGGCGCGACATCCTGGGTCAGCAGGGCACCCAGCCGCTTGAGGTCGTCGAGCCGCTCGGGCGGTACGGCGGGCAGGTACGCCAGGGTGACGTGCATCTGGTCGGGACGCACGGCCCGCCAGTTCCCGCGCAGGGCCCGCTGCGCCTCGGCCAGCGGCGTGCTGATGTCTGTCGGGACACGAAGGGCATAGAACAGCCGCAGGGTGCGCTCGGATGCTTCGTCGGTGTCGGGACGGCCTGCACCGGTCCGGCGTGCCGGAGCCGCCGCTGGTTGGATGGTCGCTTTGGCAGGCTCGTAGATGTCCGGGCCCAGGGGCTGGGTGGCCGGCTCGGTATTGCGCTGAGGCTTGTCGGCCCTGGGAGCCGGCCTGGGGGTGCGGCGGATCCGGGTCATGCCGGGACCTCCTGGCCACGCAGGCTGCGCTGGGCCAATGCCAGCGCCAGAACAGCTGCCCGCTCACGGATCTGTTCGGCATTTCCAGGCCAGTTCAGCGTGGCGGCGTGCTGGGCGTGGCCGGTGTCCAGTGCGACATAAGCCTGGCCCATCCGCTCGCCTTGAACTGCTGTGACCACCGCCAGCCCGACCTCGGCTCCCAGGTGCTCGCGCGCTCCGGCTGCCAGTTCACGCGCGGCCTGCTCGCTGACCAGTCCCTGCGCATGCAGGGTGACCGGTGTCAGGCCCAGGGTAATCAGGCGGCGGTGGTCCTGGGTTACGGCCGCGTCCAGGAAGGTCGGTTCATCGGCCAGCAGGGTGCACAGCGCTCCGGCGCTGCCGGCCTCGATGACCCCCAGACTGCGGCCCGCCAGGACATGGGTAACGGCGCCGGCCAGGGTATCGGCGCCCTCGCCCCAGATCCAGCGCGCCAGAATCTGGCGAACCTGCTCCAGAACAGGGGCGGCCAGCTCACGGGCTGCCTCAGGGGTGTCGGCACTGGCGGCCACACGGACATCCACCCCTGTTTTGCGGGCGTAGGTAGCCACGCTGGGATTGGCCTGCCGGGTCAGGTCGCCCAGCAGTTCAGCCAGCTGGCTTTCCCCGATGCCCTGCGTATGCACGGTGGTGGCCTGCAGGGCCCGCACCGGCAGCGGCAGGCGCGGCAGCACCTGTTTACGCCACATGGTGTGCATCTCGCGCGGCGGTCCCGGCAGGGCCACGATCACCTTTCCAGCAGTCCGCACATACCATCCTGGCGCGGTCCCGACCGGATTGGGCAGGGCCTCGGCGCTGGGAATCAGCCAGGCCTGCTTGCGGTTGATCTGCGGCATGACCCGGCCACGCGCGCTGTACAGTCCCTCCAGCCAGGCGATCAGGTCCGGGTCTTCGGCGGGTGTTTCATTCAGGGCCGCCGCGATGGCTTCCCGGGTCAAGTCATCATCGGTGGGTCCCAGGCCACCGCCCAGAATGACCAGGTCGGCGCGCGACAGGGCCAGCCGGACAGCGTCGGTGACACGTTCCAGGTTGTCGCCCAGCACCGTCTTCCGGTGCAGGGTCAGGCCCCTGGCCCCCAGTTCGCGGGCCAGGAAGGCAGCATTGCTGTCGACGATCTCGCCGAACAGCAACTCTGTCCCCACACTGATGATTTCTGCTAGCAGCATAACAACCTCACTGAACTATAGGTTAAAACGAAACGCACGTCCACCCCGAATAAGCCTCAGACATGGCCCAAGTGTAGGTCCCGGACCAGTCGTTCCCTCACCCAGGTTCAGGTTGCGGTTCCGTGGTGGGTGCGGCAGATGCCCGCCCAGCAGGAACCTGACAGAATTCAGGCCGCCACTGCGCGGCAGGCCGCCTCGCAGGCACGGCAGGCTTCAGCACACACCTGACAGTGCTGGTGGTGGCGTCCGTGCTGCTCGCATTCCTCAGCGCAGCGGGCGCAGGCCTCAGCACACAGCCGGGCAGCGTGCGCATACAGCTCACTGCCGCGCATCAGGAGCTGGGCAGTCAGGGCACAGACATCCGCACAGTCACGGTCCAGGCGAATACATTCGCGCAGCATGTCGATTTCCGGCTCGGTCAGGCAGGCCGACGCACAGGTTTCACAGGCCTTCAGACACCTCAGGCAGGCATCAAGGCATTCCTGCATCCGCTGAGCAATCAGTGCAGTCATGCCTCACCTTGGCACCGGTAGGTGGCAGCCAGATGGTCTGCTATTAAAGGAAGGTTCAGATGGCAGAACCTCGAAAAGCGAGGGTGCAGTGCAGCGTTTTCTGCAGCCTCTCGTGCCGCTGACAGGCGACACGAGGGCGGATTCTTCCACAGCTCAGACCTCTGACCGGCCCTGAACGCTGTGGGTCTTCAGAAGACGGGGTGCAGTTGCAAACCGGTCTTTCCATGGCCCGCTTTCAGCTCAAACCTGATAGCGGCGGGAAGTCTCAGGCCTGCTGCATGATTAACCCTGCCGGTCGTTGCCGTCGTGGGTGGGGCGGGGCATGGCGTCAGGAATGGTCGGCTCGGTGGACGCCGCCGGGATACCGGTGGTCATGCTGCCGGTGGTGGAGTTGCCCGTGACCGGATTGCCGGCCACTGGATTGCCAGCTGACGGGTTGCTCACGGCGCTGGGGGAGACGCCCGGTCCGGTAAAGGGGGTCGTGGGCTGACTGGTGAAGTCCGGGCGGTTGCCCGTCATGGTGGCCTCTGCTGCTCCGGGCACGATGCTCTGCTGGGCAGGTTGAGGCGCGCCAGAAGCGGTCTGGCCGTTCTGGGGACGGGTGTCGCCGCCCAGTTCGGTGATCAGGCGTTCGCGGGCGCTGATGTCCTCTTCAATGCGGCGGATCTCGGCGCGCACGCCCTGCAGCACTTCCATATCACTGCCGGCATGATAGGCGCGGCCCAGCCGGGCATAGGCGCTGTCCAGTTCACGTCCCAGCTGAAACGCCTCCACACGCAGCCGCGTGACCTGCGCGACTTCCTCACCCCGGCGCTGCGCGCGCTCGGCTCCGCGACGGACACTGTTCAGAATATTATCCAGCATAGGGGCAGTCTGCGCGTCCTGAACGGGGGACAGGTGAGGGCTGGCTTAGGAAACACTGGCGACCGGTGCGGCACTTTTCGAAGTGGTTCAGGACTGCTCGTGCTGTTGTTCCCGCAGGAGTACTGATGTTGCCCAATCGTGCGTGGCTGAAGATACAAGGTATGTGCGCCGCACCTTCTGCCCTGGCTGCGACCAGTGATCTCAGTGACGCCTTTCCAGACGCAAGCGGTGCTGCCTCCAGTATTCCGTGATTACGGAGCGGACGTCCGTTTCGGCGGAGCCGTGCAGACGCTGCGGGTCAGCGAGAATAACCCTCTTCTCCGCCAGCTGCTGGAAACCCCGGGCGAGGGCCGGGTGCTAGTGGTCGATGGAGACGGCAGTCTCAACTGTGCGCTGCTGGGTAGGCTGCTGGGCCAGCTCGCCGTTGACCACGGCTGGGCCGGTGTGACTATTCACGGTTGCATCCGTGACGTGGCCGAACTGCGCACCCTCCCCTTGGGTATCCGGGCCCTGGCCAGTCATCCCCGCAGGAGTGGCAAGGCGCCCCTGGGAGAGATCGGGGTACCGCTTGACTTCATGGGTGTCAGGGTGCAGCCGGGCATGACTTTGTATGCCGACGAGGACGGCATCCTGCTTCTGCCAGACACAGGAAGCATGGCGGCAGCCAATTGAGAGTTCAGGACTGGCAGACCACCCCGCCGGCCGCTAGCCTGTGCCGCGTGACGCCTTCTGTCTCCACTCCCAACCTGCCGGACCCAGGTCACGTGCCGCGGGTCCGCCCGCTGTGGGTGGCGCTGGGGCTCGTGCTGAGCAGCCTGGGAGTGGTGGGGCTGCTGGTGCCGGGATTTCCGGGAACGGTGTGGTTTGTGCTGGCGGCCGCAGCGTTCGCCAGGGGTGATCCGCGCTGGGAGGCCTGGCTGCTGTCGCGGCCCGTGGTGGGCCGGCTGATCGGCGACTACCGCGCTGGGCGTGGCATGCCACTGCGTGCAAAATGGATCGCCTGCAGCTCTATTGCGCTGGCGGTGGGATTCAGTATGGGCCGGCTGCCGGGGCTGGCCGCGCAACTCGTGTGGGTGCTGGTGGGGCTGGCGGGCGTGGGGTTCATCACGCTGCGCGTGCCCACCGGCCGTTAAGGGAACAGGCATGCTGCGGGATTTTCTGGACCGCCTGGGCGAGGCCGACAACCTGTTGCCGCGTTACACCGCGCCGCGCTGTCTGCTGGAAAGGCAGTCGGTGGGAGGATGCGATGCGTGCCACACCACCTGCCCCCACCAGGCCGTGCAGTTCGGGCCGCTGGGCGCCAGTATCCAGATCGACCCGGATCTGTGTACCGGCTGCGGCCTGTGCGTGCAGGTCTGTCCCAGTGGAGCGCTGGAATACGGCCTGCAGCCGGCATTGCAGAGCGTACATGACCAGCGGGTGGGCACTGAGAATGCTGGCGGTACGCCAGACGCCGGAGCGACACTGGCCTGCACACCCAGTGGAGCCGGTGGGCCGACCCTGCCGTGCCTGGGCAGGGTGACGCCGGCGCTGGTGGCCGCCGCCGGCGCCTGGGACACGCCACTGACGCTCATTCATGGGGACTGTGCGGCCTGTCCGGTAGGCGCGCCTGACGTGCCAGAACGTGTGACACGTGTCGTGGACGAGGCGCAGCAGCTGCGGGCCTCGACCGGCCGTCCGGCGCAGGTCATGGTGCGCCGGGCCACCGACGAGGACCGCAGCCGCAGACATGGCATCAGCCGACGCGGTGCCTTCAAGGCCCTGCTGCGGTCAGGCCAGCAACAGCTGGCCCAGGCCCTGCCCGACCAGCCGCTGCCGTTTGTGGACTGGAGCGTGCCAGAAGAGCGCACGCCTCAGGAATGGAAATGGCGTTTGCGGGCCCTGTCGCCTGCCCCGCCGGAAACCACAGGGGTACACTGGCCTGCCCCGCTGGTGGACGAAAAGTGTATCGACTGCCCGGTATGTGCCAACGTCTGCCCGACCGAAGCGATCACCCGCGACCTTCAACCAGGGGGCGGCGTGCAGCTGCTGCTGGACCTGAATGCCTGCACCGGCTGTATGGCCTGCCTGCATTCGTGTCCGCCGGGCGCGATCTATGCCCAGGATGAGTGGCTGCCAGCGGCTTTCCGCGCACCGATCCTGCTACGTGAAAGTGACAGCGTGATGTAACTGTCTGGTGACGGACCTGGGGCCTGGATCCCCGGTGGCGTCCGCTATCCTGCCGCGATGCGTCGCGCGCTGGTTCTGATTCTGCTGTTCGGCGGCCTGGGGGGCGCACAGCCATCTGGGCGTGCTCCAGCCGACGTGACACTGCGCGAAGAGGTGAAGCCGCAACCGGCTCCGGGCTTAAGCTCTGGCGTGCGCGCGGCCCTAAGCGCGGTGCCCCCGGGCGTACGCGTGGGGCTGCTGGTGCGCGACGCCGCGAGCGGTCAGGTCCTGGAGGCCCTCCAGCCCGACCAGTCTTTTATTCCTGCCAGCACCGTTAAACTCGTGACCGCCGCTGCGGTCCTGGCCGAGCGTGGCGGCGCTCAGGGCCACTGGAGCACTGAGCTGACCGTTCCTGCCGTTCAGGCTGGTCGCAGCCGCGTCAAGGCGGTGACCCTGCGGGGCAGCGGCGATCCCACCCTGAGCATTCGGAATGGTTCCTACAGCCTGCGCTCCCTGGCGCAGCAGGCCTATGCCCGGGGCCTGCGTGAAGTCGGAGAGGTCCGGGTGGCCGATCAGACCCTCGACCCCCACACCTGGCAGGACGTTGCCATTGGTGTCCCCATGACCGGGTTGCGTCTGGCCGACTGGCGTGACGGTCCCCCTGCGGTGGCGGATCAGGCCCGGGTCCGTCTGGCCGCTGCCCTGATCGCCCAGCTGCGGGAGGCTGGAGTGCGCGTCACCTCAGATCGGGTGAGTCAGGCGGCCCGTTACCGCCCCTACGTGCCGCCCCCACGCGTGGATGACCGGGGCCGCACCCTGCCACCAGACCCATACGTGCCGGTCTTCCGCCGTCCCGAGCAGGGCATAGCTAGCGTACGCAGCACCTCAGTGCTTGGGGAGCTGGCCCGCACCCTGCGCCCCAGCGACAACCTGCGGGCCGAGGAACTGCTCGCGACCCTGGCCATCCGGCCACGCGGCAACGGAACGCTGCGGGGTGCCCTGGCCCGTGAGCGGGACCTGCTGCGCCGCCTGGGCGCCGACCTGAGCGGCGTGGTGCTTGCCGACGGCAGCGGCCTGAGCCGCGAGAACCGGCTGACCCCCCGCGCGCTGGCCCAGCTGCTGAAGGTCATGTATGACCTACCCTACCCCAGCCGGACGGGACTCCGTCACATCCGGTTTTTTGCTCAGCGCGCTCTGCCTGAACGCCTGTACCGCAAACGGCAAAACGCTTTTATCGAGGCCCTGCCACAGGCGGGGACCGGCGAGGATCTTCCGCGGCATGACGGGCGGGGCGGCACCCTGGCCCTGCGCCTGCAAGGCAGTGGCCTTGACGTGCGGGCCAAGACGGGCACCCTGCCCGGCGTCAGCGCCCTGGCAGGGTACCTGACGGCCAGCAGCGGCCGGCCCCTGGTGTTTGTGGTGCTGATGAATGGCCCGGAGTCAGCCCCGATTCTGACCCTGCGCGACGCTCAGGACCGCGTGGTGCAGGTGCTGGCAGACGCTTACTGAGATGGCTGTTGCCGCAACCATCCAGCCGGGACAGTTCACGTCCCTGCCCATTGCCTGGCCTACACTCGGGCCGTGATGACTCAGGGAGCTGGATTGAAGGGCAAACAGGTGGTCGTGGCAACCGGAAACGCCGGCAAGGTCCGCGAGATCGAGCAGGCGCTTGCCGGGCTGGGCTGGCAGCTCACGGCGCTGGGGGCGGTGACGCTGCCCGAGGAAACCGGCGCCACCTATGAGGAAAACGCCGCCCTGAAGGCGTGTGCCGCCGCAGTGGCCAGCGGGCTTCCGGCACTGGCCGACGACTCCGGCCTGGAAGTTGAGGCGCTTGACGGTCAGCCCGGCGTGTACAGTGCCCGTTTCGGCAACCGCCCCAATGACCAGGAGCGCAATCTGTACCTGCTGGAAAAACTGCGGGGCGCGACCAACCGCCGGGCCAGATTCGTGTCAGTGGTCATTCTGGCCTATCCCGACGGGCACCTGGAGACCTACCGGGGTGAGATGTCCGGCCAGCTGCTGGAAGGGCCCCGTGGTGAGAATGGTTTCGGCTACGATCCGCTGTTCGTCCCGGACGGCGAGACGCGCAGCCTGGCCGAGATGACGGTCGAGGAAAAGCGCGCCATCAGTCACCGGGGCCGGGCCCTCGCGGCATTGCAGGCGGCCCACCAGCATGGCCTGCCCTCCCGTCAGGTCAGCGTGATGGAGTAACTGGATGATGAAACGAATGGGCACCGCCAGGCGCCTGTGGCGGCAGGGCCGCTGAAACGCACCCGCCCAGACAGACTTCGTCAGACCGAGGCAAAAGAAAGAGCCGACCGGCACACGGTCGGCCCTTTCTTTTGCAGCGGGTTCAGGCCTGGGCGTGTTCCTGCACGTCGCTCTTGAGGCGTTTGAGGATGGCGCCCATGCCGCGAAGGCGCATGGGGGTGATCAGTTCGGTCAGGCCCATGTCCAGATAGAAGGAGTCGGGGACGCTAAGGATGGTGTCCGGGTCCTCGCCGCTGAGAGCCTCGTGCAGAATGCCGGCGTAGCCGCGCACGGTGGGGGCTTCCTCAGGCACCTTGAAGAAGAGGTTCATGCCGCCCTGGTCGTCACGTTCAGTGACCAGGAAAAACGGGCTGGTGCACTCGGGAACTGGCTGCAGAAACTCGGGGTGCTCAACATATTTTTCAGGCAGGGCCGGCAGCTTGCGGCTGTATTCCAACAGGGCCTGAAGGCGCAGGGCCTTGGGGGCGCTGCGAAACATCGTTACGATGCTCTGGAGCTTTTCGGGCAGGGGAGCGGCGTCGGGTTGGGTCATGTATCCACTGTACCCCCGCCCCCCGAGGGGGTATGGTAAGCCCTGTACAGTTGAGTGGTTTTGTAAACTATTGGAGACGGATTACAATTCGTTCACCGGCTCCGTACGCCTCTCGCCTCTTAAGGAGAACGCCATGAACTACGCCAAAGACGTCCTGGTCAGTACCGACTGGGTTGCCCAGAACCTCGGTCAGGAAGGCATCCGCCTCATCGAAGTCGACGAAGACATCCTGCTGTACGACACCGGCCATATCCCCGGCGCGGTCAAACTCGACTGGCAGACTGACCTGTGGCACCCCGTTCAGCGCGACTTCATCACCCCCGAGGAAGTCAGCGCGCTTCTGGGCCGCCTGGGCATCAAGCCCACTGATCAGGTCATCCTGTACGGCGACAAGAGCAACTGGTGGTCCGCCTACGCCTACTGGTTCCTGACCTACAGCGGGGTGCAGAACCTCAAGCTGATGAACGGTGGCCGCCAGAAGTGGATCGCCGAGAACCGTGAAGTCACCACTGATGCTCCCAGCTTCCCTGCCACCGAGTACCCCGCCCTTCAGCGCGACGACAGCCTGCGGGCCTACCGCGACGAAGTCAAGGCTCACCTGGAAAGCGTCCAGGCTGGTCAGGGTGCCCTGGTGGACGTCCGCAGCCCCGACGAGTTCTCGGGCAAGGTCACCCACATGGCCAACTACCCGCAGGAAGGTGTACTGCGCGGCGGTCATATCCCCGGCGCGCGCTCCATTCCCTGGGCCAAGGCGACCAATGAGGACGGCACCTTCAAATCCGCCGAGGAACTCAAGGCCCTGTACGAGGGCGAAGGCGTGACGGCAGACAAGGACGTCATCGCCTACTGCCGCATCGCCGAGCGCAGCTCCCACAGCTGGTTCGTGCTGCGTGAGCTGCTGGGTTACTCCAAGGTGCGCAACTACGACGGCAGCTGGACGGAGTGGGGCAACGCGGTCGGCATGCCCATCGAGAAAACCTACAGCGAAGCCTGAGCGTCCATGAAGTGAAGGGGGAGGTGGGGTCAAACCCACCTCCCTGCTTTTTTCTGGCACGGACAACTGGAAAGCCGTGCCAGCATGACCCATGAGCGAAACGGTCCGGCGGTCGTTGCTGCGCCTTCTAAGCGAGGACGGCCAGCAGCAGGCCAGTGTGGTGGTGCTGGTGGACGGGAGTGTCCGATTGCGCATTCAGTCGGGTGAGGTCAGCCATGACCTTCATGCAGCCACCCTGGAAGACCTCACTCTGCTGGCGGCGATGGAGCCGATCCTGGGTGCCGAACTGTATCACCTGCTGACCTGGGAGCTGGACCTTCTGGCGTTGCGCGGGGCTCACAGTTGGGATCCGACCGGCTGAAGCCATCTTCATTCGCCTGGCTCAGGTCCTGCAGGGAGGAAGGTGGCTGGGCCTGACTTCGAAATGCCCGCACGTACATGGGAATTCTCTGACCCAGGTCAACAACCGGGGTCAAAAGAGGAGCAGGCTCATCTGCATTCACCAGATAAGCAGGAAGAAAAGTGTCATGTCGCGCGATTTAAGGTGATTCCATGATGCGACTTCTCGTCGCCCTGGCAATTCTGGCCCTGCTGGTGTTCCTGTGGCCAAGGATTCAAAGCTGGGGACGCCAGACCTTCCGCCGATCCGACTCCGCCCCGACCCGTTCGCAGGAGGCGGCGCCCTTACCCTCTAACCGTCCTTCCGGCGTGCGGGTGGTGCCGGCTACCCCCCGTGAGGAGACCATCCCGGCTCCACGGAGTACCCCAGCCCCTGTGGCTCCACCGGCAGCGGCGCCTCCCGTCGTCCCGGCGCCGCCCGTAACGCCTGCCCCGGTTCCGGTGATGGCCGCCCCGGTCGCGGCCGCTTCGGTTGTGGCGGTTGCCGCACCGGTGGGCACAGCTACACTGGACGATCCCGACGCCATCCGCCCGGAAGTCAGCGCCGATGTGCTGGCTTCCGCACGGGCTTCGGTGCAGCCGGAAGTTCCCGACGAGGTCCTGTCCGATGCCCTGCTGGACGTGACCCCCGCACAGCTGCAGCAACTCTTTGCCACCGTTCCGACCGAGGTGATGGCCCATGCCATCGGCCGCACCGATGACGTGAGCAGAACGCCGGTGCAGGCTGGGGAACTCGCGCAGCTTCAGGGCCTGGGAAGCGCGGTGGATGAGCTGGATATCTGGAGCTTCGGAGACGACAAGACCTGAAGCGGCAGACACGCCAACTCAGCGGAAGTCATCGACTCGGTTAAGGGGCCCGCCCAGGCCGCTCAGACGCGCCGGCAGGCGCGCACTGGGCACCTGGGCGCCCGTATCGGCATCAAAGGTCTCGAAGGTCGCACGTCCGGCCGACGGATACACATTCAGCAGGTTCACGGTGCTGCGGGCCGTACCCGGATACCCCACATAATCACGCCCGCCGATGCCGCCACTGGACAGCACATTCAGTGGCCCCAGCCGTCCCGGGTAAAACGCCGCGTGGTGCCCGTGGATATAGGCCAGGACCTTGCCCTTTCCCATCACGGTCCGCAGGGCCAGTGCGTCCCGCAGGACCTCGCCGGGGCGGTTCTTGCCCTGGCTGACTCCGGCCAGCGGCAGATGACCCAGCACGAGCCTGACGCCCGCCCGTCGCGCCTGGGGCGTGGCCAGCTGAGCCGCCAGCCAGGACTGAGCCGCGGCCCCTACCTGAGAACCGCTGGCATCCAGAGACGCCACGAAGACCCGTCCTTCTCCCAGCGTGAAGCTGTATTGGAAGGGAAAAGAAGAGCGCTCGACAAACTCCAGGGCCGGGGGACGTGCTTTCCAGTACCGGGCTGCCTCCCGGCGGTCGCGTGCCAGGCTGGCATCGTGATTGCCCAGGGTAAAGCCGAACGGAATGCCCGCGCGCTGCAGTGGGCCATAAACGTCACGGTCGAAGCTGGCCCACATGGCGCGCATGGTGGAGTCGCTGAGGCTGGCTTTCTGCCCGGCGATCAGGTCACCGGCAGACAGCACGGCGTCTGGCTTCCATTCCTCCACCGTTCGCTGGACGGCCCGGGTCAGGGCGGCGGGATAGGTCAGGCTGCCATAGGAGCCGTTGAAATCACTCAGGATGACGAGCCGCAAAGGAGTCTCAGCGGCAGGTGGGGCAGCCGCACTCAGCAGGGGCCAGGACAGCAGCAGGGAAAGAAGCACTCGGCGCACCCCCGCAGTTCATCATGGTTTCTTGAGCCGAAGATCAGCCGGACCTGACCTGGGAGCCGCATGCTGAGGTATGTCGCAGGATGATTACCAGCCAGACCGTACCGACCCCTTGCCAGTCAACCCCACGCTGCGTCCACATCAGAGCCCGCCTGCTGTTCACACCCCGGCCGAGCAGGGACCAGCCCCGGCCGACGCGGCCACCCGGCCAGCTTCTGGAATCGTGACCCAAACCGGCGAAGGCCTCAGCACGGACGAGGTCACGGCCCTGATCGGCGGCGCTGATGCCTCGGCCACCGAGACCATCCTGTCGCTGGAAACAGCAGAGGGCCTCGATCCCCAGACCGAAAGCTGAGTGCCGAGGCCGTCCTCTATCCTGGCGTCATGCAATCCATCGCCGAACTGCGCTCAGCGTGCGCGGCGCTGCCCCAGACGCAGGAAACATTTCCCTTCGACGCATCCACGCTGGTGTTCAAGGTGGCGGGCAAGATGTATGCCCTGACTGATATTCATGGCGATCCGCTGACCCTGTCCCTGAAGGTGCGGCCTGACCGTGGCCAGGAACTGCGTGTCACCTATCCGTCGATCCAGCCCGGGTACCACCTGAACAAGCGTCACTGGGTAACCCTGACCCTGGATGGATCGGTTCCGGACATGGTCGTGACTGAGCTGCTGGCGGGGAGTTACGCGCTTGTCGTTCGGGGCCTGACCCGTGCTGCCCGCACAGACCTGGGGCTGTGAATAGTTGCGTTTGCCAGGCAGTCCCAAAGACGGTGACAGTGGCCGGCAGGCTGAACGTCGTACTGGCCGTACCTGCTGCAGGGGGTCCAGACCGTCGTGTCCGCTGCTTCAGCCCTGACCAGACTGACCCATCAGACCGGGGTGATCCCGGGATGGCTGAAGGCGACCCCGTGTCGGTCACCCTGACGACGTGGGGCCCAGTGATCGGACTGACCCGGCTGCGACCCTACCAGCACACATGCCAGGACGCGGCCGGCCCGCGCACCACCAGGCCTTCGGTCGCCGTGGTGTTCTGCTGGCACACTCTTCTACGCCAGCGGAAACGACCTTTGTGGCAGGGGAGAGGGCCGCGGGACCTGACCCACCGGCTCGTGGACGTGGCCGCGTCATGAAGCGACCACGTGCAACAGGTCTGAGGCTGGCCCGGACACTGGGCATCACTGGGTTAGGGCTCTCGGTGACCGTCACGGTGGCCACCTGGCTGGGCCTGCTGATGACACTGGCACCAGCCCAGAAGAGCCTTGACCTGGCACTCGCCCAGCTTGAGCGCCTGGAAAGTCAGCTGGCAACCGTTCAGCGAACCCTTGCCCCACTTGAGCAGCTGGGACGGCCCCAGACCGTCGCAGCCGTACGGACACTGGCTGACCTGACGCAGACGGCGCAGCGGACGCCACTGGCAGGAGCTTTGCTGGGCCAGGAAATGCTGGGCAACGCCGTGGCCCTGACCCGCGCCTGGGAGGAAGCACTGTCGCAGGGTCCGGGCCTGACGGGGCTGACCGAGGCGCGCCAGACGGTACGTCACTGGCAGGAACAGGTCCGCAGCGCCCGTCGTACCCTGGACTGGATGGCTGTGGCCCTGGGGCTGCTCGTGACGTTGCTGTGCGCCTGGTTTGCTGCGGGCCAGTGGATGCTGTACCGCCATGCCCGAGAGCAGCTTGGCAGGACAAAGGGCTGAAGCACGCGCTCCAGCCCTGACAGCTTTGTGCTGCCTGACCTCAGAAAGCCGTGTCGAGTGCAGCCAGGGCAGCCACCGGGTCCGTGATGCCCGCCTGCGCCATGTCAGGCCGGCCGCCTCCCTTACCTCCAGCGGCGGCAGCCAGCTTGCCTGCCAGCTGTCCGGCGTGCGCGCCACGGGTCACGGCGGCCTTGCTGGCCTTGACCACCAGGCCCTTGTCCGAGGCCAGCACCACCAGATCGGCTCCGCTCTGGTCCAGCAGCTTGTCGGCGGCGCCGCGCAGTTCGTTGCCCTCGATGCCACTGAGTTTCAGGGCGGCAACCTGGAAGCCGCCCAGTTCACGGGTCTGGGCTGTGCTGCCGCTGCCCCCTCCCATCTGAGCCTCAGCCAGCTGACGTTTGACGGCAGCGACGTCCTTCTCGGCAGCCTTGAGCTGAGCCTGCAGCCCGGTGACACGGGTCTCAAGGCCATCAGGCGAGGTGTTCAGCAGGGCGGCGACCCGGGCTGCTCCGTTCAGACGCTCGCGCACCCAGGTCGTTGCGGCTTCACCGGCCAGAGCCTCGATCCGGCGCACACCAGCTGCCACATTCTCATCGCTCAGCAGGACAAAGGCGCCAATGTCCCCCGTCCGGGGGACATGCGCCCCGCCGCAGAGTTCCTTGCTGCTGACCGGCTGCCCGCCATATTCGACATTGCCTTCCACCGAGACGACCCGTACCTTCTCGCCGTATTTCTCGCCGAACAGTGCGGTGGCGCCGGCCGCTTTTGCCTCGGCAATAGGCATCTCCTGCCAGGTCACCGGGAAGTTCGCACTGATCCAGCGGCTGACCAGGGTTTCCACGCGGGACAGCTCCTCAGTGCTCAGCGCAGCTCCGTGCGAGAAGTCGAAGCGCAGGCGGTCAGCGGCCACCAGTGAGCCAGCCTGGCGCACGCCGGAGCCCAGCACGGCGCGCAGGGCCGCATGCAGCAGGTGGGTCGCGGTGTGGTGGCGCTGGATGGCCTGCCGCTCCACCCCCACCACACCGCGCACGGTGACGCCCTCGGTCAGTTCGCCCTGCTCGACCAGAACGTCGTGCAGGAAAACGCCCGCAGGAGTCTTGCGGGTGTCGCGGACCACACCGGCGCCGCCCTCCCACTCCAGACGGCCCGTGTCGCCAACTTCGCCACCACCCTCGCCGTAAAACGGGGTGCGCGACAGCACCACGGTGGCCTCACTGCCCGCCGACAGGTGGCTCAGTCGCTCGCCCGCTCCCACTAGGGCCAGGACCTGCCCTTCCGCTTCCAGGTGGTCGAAGCCCACGAACTCGGTGGCGCTCAGGCCCTCCAGGGCTTCCTGGTTGCCGCCGAACAGTTCGGACTTGCCGTATTTGCTGCCTGCTCTGGCAATGTTCTGGGCGTTTTCCAGGCTCTCGGCATATCGGGCCTCATCCACCGTGATGCCGTACTCCTCGGCGATTTCCTTGGTCAGGTCCAATGGAAAGCCATAGGTGTCGTACAGGATGAAGGCTTCCTCGCCGCTCAGGGTGCCGCCCTGCTGCATGCCACCCAGCAGGCCGCCAAGACGCTGAATCCCGCCTTCCAGTGTTTTCAGGAAACGTTCCTCCTCGGCCCGGATGGCGGCCTCGACCCTTGCCTGCTCGGTGCGAAGCTCGGGGTAAGCGTCGCCCATGCTGGCTGCCACAACCGGCGCGATCTGATACAGCGCGGGCTCACGCATGCCCAGGAGGTAGGCGTGTCGCGACGCACGGCGCAGAATCTTGCGCAAGGTATATCCACGGCCGGTGTTGCTAAGGGCCGTGCCGTCCGCCAGGATCATGCATACGCTGCGCATGTGTTCGGCCACAACCCGGTGAGAAACACTGACCTCTCCCTCGTAGGGCTTCCCAGACAGTTCCACTACCCTGTCCACGATGGGCCGGAACACGTCATTGCTGTAGAAGTCCGGGACATCCTGAACCACGCTGGCCACGCGCTCCAGACCCATACCAGTATCGATGTTCTTGAACGGCAGGTCTTTCAGGACCGGGGTGCCATCTGCGGCCAGATCCTGCCGATCGTACTGGGGAAACACCAGATTCCAGACTTCCAGAAAGCGAGCACTTTCGCGTGTCTGCGCGTAGTCAGCCCAGGTGTCGTCACCGTACTTGGGGCCACGGTCGTAATAAATTTCGCTGCACGGTCCGCAGGGACCGTTAGGACCTTCTAGTGGAGCGTTGGCTGGCCAGAAGTTCTCATCGGCGTCAAAACGATGAATATGGCTGGCGTCCAGGCCCACTTCCTTCGTCCAGTATCCGAAGGCTTCCTCGTCGTCCTTGTAAATGGTGACGTACATCTTGTCCGGATCCATACCCATCCATTCGGGGCCGGTCAAAAATTCCCAGGCCCACAGAATGGCGTCCCGCTTGAAATAGTCACCGAACGAAAAGTTGCCCATCATTTCGAACAGCGTCAGGTGGCGGCGCGTCCGACCTACGTTTTCGATGTCCGGTACACGCACACATTTCTGCGCTGTGGTGACACGCTTGTTGGCCACCCCGTCAAATACCGCCGGCGCACCCATGAACTGCTCTTTAAAGGGCTGCATGCCGGCCACGGTAAACAGCGTGGTGGGGTCCGGAGCAACTGTGGAATGCGAGGGCAGGCGCAGGTGCCCCTTGGACTCGAAGAATTGCAAGAACTTCTCGCGGATGTGGGATGTACTGAGCGGAGCGGTCATGCGGAGCAGTCTAGCGTTGGAGTTGGCTAAGGCTGCGGGACGCGAGGTAAGGGGCAGGTCACAAGTTGCAACTGTAACCTGCAGGGATTTTTTTCGATTTCATCAGCATGAATGCTACTACTGAATTCTGACACTCTGACGAATCCAGTTTATTTGATCTGTATCATCATCCATCGATTTACCTGCTTTATGTCACGGCTCCCTAGTTGTAAACAAGAGGCAATAAAAGTATCTTTGGTTGGTAGTATGTTGTTAAGAAATGATCGAGACGTTATAGACTTCCCGGCACGCTGTGCTTTTCCTAATGAAGAAAGGCATGTAGTTATTGCCCCACCGTTGGCATATTCGTGTTCTTGCATCATTTTTTTTCCAGTCATTATCATGTAAAAATCATTGGCCAACTCTGCGTATTCAGGCCTCAGTCGGTTGATTGCATAATCAGTACCAAAGAAGACTGAGGCATTAATAATAAGAGTAGAGTTTTTTGAAAATTTGAATTCTAGTGAAGAAACCGCATCTCGTGGGTCAAGGGTCCCTGAATACTTATTTCCAGGCACAGTTATGCCAATCGCCAATCTGTCGCCTGTTTCTGTAGAATCTGTAATTTCACATTTATATTTTTTGCAGAAGGTGCTTTTTAAAAAGCTAGGAGAGAGTTTCTGACCTATCATGGGTGGGCCGGCACTGGCAGTGCAACCCGTTGCGAAGAGGATCACCAGACAGGCCACAATACGCATTGTTAATGTCTTAGCCAGCATTGTGTTTTCCCTCCTATGATCCAGCGATTTCCATTTTTCGTAAGAGGCAGCTCTTCCTTAAAATTTGTCAACACATTTTGCTGGGCAACAACAATATAATCATTGCCGACTTCAGAGATGATCGCCACATGACCATATGTATTTGTGGAGAAGACAATGATATCTCCGGGCTTAGGCTTGATATGGCTGCCTATTTTTGTGCCTGTCTTCGGATCTGTATTCCGACATTGAATAAAACCATCAAAGGTGTTCCCGCCGTCGGGGATCGAATTTTTATAGAATGTAGAGGCATTACCACGGTGGGAAATATATTTGCCGGTGTTTATGCTGGTGTATCTTCTAATAAATTCTACACACTGCCATTTAAATCCGTAATATACAGCCCCATCCTTAGAGTAACTGTTGCCCCAGGTCTGGCTTTCATCGGAACCATTAAAATATGCAGGGATGCCGTTAAGTGAACCGATCACTATGCCGGCGCGCATCTTCTTGAGCTCTTCTAAGTCATAGCCTCCCGCTGGGACTTTTAATATGGCCTGCTCCTCAGCTGTCGTTATTTCTGTCAATGCGGGACTGGCTATTGGATCGCCGTCCTGGCTGTCTGGTGTGCCATTGCTCAACGCCGACGCAAATGCTTCCGCACCGGTCGCTATTCGAGCGGCCTCATCTCGACCGTTGATTATCTTTCGTGCGCCAATAAAATCTGTTTTTTGCGAATCGATATAATCTCCAAGGGACTTACTGGTGAAAGAGCCAGTTGCCATACCTTTGGCTAGAATAATGGCTGCAATTTCACTGTCTGAGGCGGCAAGGTCTGGGTCGGCTAACAAACTTGGAATCTTGCCATTTCGCCTGATGCCACTTGGAACGACAGCATACTGCTGCGCTTTGGCATAGTTTGCCCGTCCAGTCAGGTGGACATAGCCTCGACCTCTAAATTTGTAGCCATCACCAGCTTCCGTATTTCCTAACTCTTCAAGGTTCCTGCGTTTCCTGGTTTCTAATATTTTTGCGGCACTGAATCCTAAGGCGAGGCGCTTTGCGTCCTTAGGCAGAACGCGAGTGGGATTTGGACCGTATGCCTGTTCGAAATACTCCTTTGCTGTCCACCCTGGCATATATTTTTCGGAAAATGCAGTGAACCCGGAGGACTCCCAGACGGCCGTCGCAAAGACATATGCCAGTTGATTGGCATCTCGGACGCCGGCCGACGAGCAAGCTGAAATAATTTGCGCAACATGTTTGCATGCCTGTGCTTTATCAAATGGTTTACCTAGCTGCTTGGCAAGAGCCTGCACTGCTGAAAGGACCGTATCCATATCGAGTGTACTATCTGTCTTCTGCCGATCGGATACTGGTCTAACTTTGTTGGGAAGGCGGAGCGGTGCCTGCGTGAGTTGCAGACTACTAACAGCCTGGTCTCCCTTATTAAAACTGGCAGAGGCAGATACTGCATTGGGTGAGAATTTCCCCGAGAAAGAAGCGCTGTTTTCTATACCTCTGAGAATAAATGTATTATCTTGGTGTACGTTTCCGATGAGTTGCCAGCCCTTTGGGCTGCCAGGATTTACCCAATAACGCGCATGTAGGCTGCCATCTGGCTTGCGTTCAATGTTCAAAAAGAATTCTATGCCATTCTTTTTACCCCGAAAACCTTTCCGCCATTCCTGCTGATTGGCTTTCTTAGGTACTGCCGGCTTGTAAGGTTCAATAGTTGGTTGAGGCGGTTTGGGCTTTGGTTTGGGACCGGTAACTTGTGGTGGAGCGATCATGGGGACCTCCGTGAATTGTGGAGGCATGGTACGTGCCGTCATCGACAGCCGGGAGAAGATTTGACCAACAGAAAAGAGCCTGTACGATTGCACAGGCTCCTGTTGTCCTTCTTATTCAGTCCAGATCGACGGCCCACCAGGCCTCGCGCTGGGCCGCCAGTCGGGCACGCGGATCTCCAATGGTTGCCAGGGCGCGGGCCAGGCCCTGCCAGTCAGCTTCGCTCATGGGATCGATGGCCAGGGCACGCTGATGGAACTGCGCGGCGTCACGGTCCTTACCTGCTGCTGTGGCGGCCTTGGCGCACAGGCTCAGCAGGCTCAGCTGCTTTTGCTCCAGCCGTGAGCGCACGTCGTCCACCCAGGGGCTGTCGGCGCCAGGCAGAAACAGGCCGTACTGGCTGACCAGTTCCCGCATCTCTTCCAGGCCTAGGCTGCCCTGCTCAGCCTGCTGCGCCAGCAGTTCAAAACGCTGGACGTCATAGGTGGGATTCAGGTCTGGCGCCAGGGCGTAGCGGCGGTTGGCACTGATCACGGCCTCGTTGCTCAGGCTCTTGCGCAGGCGGTGCAGGGTGGTATGAAACAGACTGCTGGCCCGCCCCTCGTCCTTCTCGGGCCACAGGGCCTCAGCGGCTTCCCAGCTGGTGACTTCCTTGTGTTCCAGCAGATAGAAGAACAGTTCCAGGGCCTTGCGGCTGACCCAGGCAACAGGTGTGCCCTTCCAGACCACCTGGGCGGTTCCCAGACCCTTGGCCTGCATGCTGTCTTCACCCTGCACGTTCAACCCGGCGCGGCGCAGCCGGGCGTCGATGGCAATATTGAGTTCCTGTGGTGTAAAAGGCTTGGGCAGGTAGTCGTCTGCACCCAGGTTCATGCCACGCCGCACGTCGCCCCGTTCCGCGTGGCTGGAAAGCAGCATGAATGGCAGGGCCGAGAGTTTCTCGTCTTCGCGCACCTTCTCCAGAAATTCGAGGCCAGTCATATAAGGCATAACGACGTCACTGATAATAAGGTCAGGCGTGAACACCTTGAGCAGGTCAAGCGCTTCCACGGGATGGCTGCTGGTGCGGACCTCATGCCCGGAGCGGGACAGGATCACGCTGACGAGTTTGAGGATGGCGGCGTCGTCATCCACCACGAGAATGCGCGGCATGCCACGAAGTCTAACAGCACCGCACGCCGGGGCAGATGAGGTCTGGCCGTGCTCTACCCTTAGGGTATGAGCGAGCCGTTGACGATTCTTCACACCCGTACCCTGACGCTCGACGATGCCCGGCCCGAAGTTCAGGCAGTGCTGGTTGGCGCTGGACGTGTTCTGGCCACCGGTTCGCGTGAGGAGCTGCGTGCTCTGGCCCCAGGCGCAGCGGTGCAGGACCACCGCGACCTGCTGCTGACCCCTGGGCTTGCCGATGCCCATATTCACCTTGTCTCGTACGGCTTTTCGCTCTCGCAACTGGGGCTGCACGGAGTTCAGAGCCTGCAGGAAGTGCTCGCTCGTGTCGGGGCTCGTGCTGCTGCGTTGCCGGCCAGCAGCTGGATTCGGGGAGGCGGCTTTCTGATGGCCGAACTCGGCATGACTGAATACCCCACGGCCGCCATGCTTGACGAGGTCAGCCCACATCATCCGGTGCTGCTGTACTCGCGGGATCTGCATATGGCCTGGGCGAACACGGCGGCGCTGCGTGCTGCCGGCGTAGGGGAGAGCACCCCCGACCCCGAAGGCGGCCGGGTCGTGCGTCCGCTGGGAACCCTGCTGGAAACCGCGATCGAGTTGGTGGCGCGCGCTCTTCCTGCCCCCAGCGAGGCAGAATATCTGGCCGCCGCGAAAGCAGGGGCCGATGATCTGGCCGCTCGCGGATACGTCAGTGCACACACTATGGGGTTCGAGGCGCCCCAGGCCCCCCGGGCCCTGCAGACCCTGGCGGCGCGGGGCGAATTGCCACTGCGTGTGTGGGCCTGTCTGCCCCATGAACGGTTGGGGCCTGCCCGTGATCTGGGCCTGGCCCTGAATCCGGGTGGTCTGTTTCAGTGGGGCGGCGTGAAATTCTTCGCCGACGGTGCGCTGGGCAGCCGCACGGCGTGGCTGCACGCTCCTGGCTTTGCCGATGGGTCGGGCACGGGAATTCCGCTGGACCCGCCCGAACTGATCCGTGAGCGGGGCCTGGAAGCCATCGCGCTGGGCCTGACCCCGGTCACCCACGCCATTGGAGACCGGGCCAACACCGAAGTCCTGAATGTGTACGACGACCTGCGCGCCGCTGCCCACTCGCGTGGGGTCCGGCTGCGGATCGAGCACACCCAGCACCTGCGGGACGAGGATATTTCACGCTTCCGGGGCCTCACCGCCAGCGTCCAGCCCATTCACCTGCTGGCCGACGCGCCCATGATCCGGGACCTGATGCCGCATCTGGAGGCCAGAAGTTATGCGTTTCGTTCCCTGCAGGAAGCAGGAGCCATCCTGGCCTTCGGCAGCGACGCGCCGGTTGCTCCGCCTGTTCCTCAGGCCAACTTCGCGGCGGCGGTAACGCGTACAGGCGACGACGGCCGGCCTCTGGCCCCCTCGGAAGCCATGACCGAGCTGGAAGTATTGAGGGCGCATACACGCGGTCCCGCGCTGGCCGCCGGCTGGGACGATGAGGGCATCATCCGGCCCGGGGCACGCGCCGCGTTTACCCTGTGGGACCGGCTGGGCGGACAGGCACAGGCGCTGGTGCTGTAGGCCGGATTTCCTGGCTGCAGCCGTTCGGGACCTGAGCACAGGGGTGCAGGGGCGCCTTGGGAGACAGGCACAGAGGACGGCAGCAGAAAGCAGGGCGCCCGACCAGAATGGTCTGCGCCCTGCTTCGTTCTATGGTTTACTCCTCGTCAGGCAGGTCGGCGTTGCTGTACACGTTCTGGACGTCGTCCAGGTCTTCAAGTGCCTCTAGCAGCACCATCAGCTTTTTAGCGTCGTCGCCGGCGATGGCCACGGTATTGCTGGGAACCATGGTGATCTGCCCACTTTCAATGCCGAAGCCGGCGCTGGTCAGGGCGTCCTGCACGGCGTACAGTTCGGTGGGCGGAGTGCTGATTTCCAGGCCTTCCTCGGATTCCTGGATGTCTTCCGCGCCGTGCTCGATGGCCACTTCCTGGGCCTGTTCGCTGCGGTCGGTCAGCAGGATCACGCCTTTTTTCTCGAACTGCCAGGCGACGCTGCCGTTGGTGCCCAGCGAGCCGCCGCGCTTGTTGAATACGGCGCGGATATCGGCCACGGTGCGGTTGACATTGTCGGTCAGTGTCTCGATGAAGATGGCCGTGCCGCCGGGGCCATAGCCCTCGTACGTCACGTCCTTGTAGTCGGCGGCGCCCTCACCCGCACCCACTGCACGTTTGATGGCATTGTCGATGTTGTCCACCGGCACGGTGTCGGCTTTGGCCGCGGCAATGGCATTTTTCAGGCTGAGGTTTCCGCCCGGGTCACCGCTGCCGCCCGAACGGACAGCGGCCTGAATGGCGCGGATGTGCTTCGAGTACATCGCGCTGCGTCTCTTGTCGTTGGCACCTTTTTTGCGTTTGATCTGCGACCATTTGCTGTGACCGGCCATGATTTGAAGGTTCTCCTGTCCGTAAAATTGCGCCCACACAGTCAAGGGGGCGCGAGACGCCGGGCATTCTAGCGCGGCGTCAGGACAGAGCGGCCCTGTGCAGGCAGCGGGCCTCAGCCGTCCTCGTCCTCAGGTTCCTGCGAGGGGTGGGCGGTCGGCACCAGGCGCGCGACATCCTCTGTCGGTGACCGGTTTTCCCGTTCCGCGTCGCAGGGACCGGTATCCAGGCCGCTGATCAGCACTTCTCCGCCGCTCCGCTCGCCTTCAGGTTGCGTCATACGCCCAGGGTATTGGCAACAGGACCCAAACGGGTGTGCGTCTGCTCAAGACGGGAGCAACCACTCCAGGGCCGGTTCGTTGTGCCTACAGCCGCACGACGCTGCGGTCGCCGATCACAAGTTGCAGGCCGGCGTCGCTGGGGGCGCTGATGACCGCGTGCCGGCCAACGACCGCATTGCGCAGCGGCCGCGACGGATGCAGGATATGCGCGAACTCGTCAATCAGCGAGGCACTGACGGTTGCCCCACTGACGCGGGCGTGGGGACCCACGCTGACGTGCGGCCCCAGCGTGCTGCCCCGCACGGTCGCGTGTGGACCGATCCACACCGGGCCGCGCAGGGTACAGTCCTCGACCACCGCGCCGGCTTCCACCACGACCGTGCCGGACACTGTGGTGCCCTGAACACGGCCGTCCACCCGTGACGGCAGGCGCGACAGAAAGTGGGCATTGGCGGTCAGCAGGTCTGCCGGGGCTCCGGCATCCGACCAGAAGCCCTTGAATTCCACCGCCCGGACGCGCCCCCCAGCGGCCAGAACCGAGGTCAGGGCCTGTGGGAACTCGATTTCACCGCGTTCACTGGGCGCCAGTTCTGCCAGATGGTCAAGCACCTGCGGCTGGAAGGCGAACACCCCGCAGGCCGCCAGGTTGCTTTCCGGCTGGCGCGGCTTTTCCACCAGCCTCCTCAGCTGGCCCTTGTCCACCACAGCCACACCGTAAGCCTGGGGATTGGCCACCTGTTTGACCCCGATCACGGCGTCTGTGCCGGGCAGGCCCAGCGCGACCGGCCGCAGCGAGTCCTCAAACAGGTTGTCGCCCAGGTACAGCAGCGTGGGCTGCCCGTCAAGGAAATCACGCGCGCACAGCACCGCGTCTCCGGTCCCCAGGGCTTCGGGCTGGAGAATGAAGGTCAGGTGTCCGCCGCCCTGGGTGGCGTCGCGCAGGTCCGTCTCACTCGAGCGGCTGGTCACGATGCCGATGTCCTGAATACCAGCCTCATGCAGCGCCCGCACCGCGCGCCGGATGATCGGCACGCCCGCAATAGGTAGCGCATGTTTGGGCCGGGTGGCGCTGATGGGAAGAAGACGGCTGCCGCGACCCGCGGCCAGAATCAGACCTTTCATGAGCTCGCCCGGAAGTATAGCCGGGCCCCATGAAGCGCCGTGAGAGGCCGTCTGGATGGGCCCGGGACGCTCAACGTGATAGGGACTCCTCCAGGGCCTCGGCAAACGCATCCTCGTCATCCAGCCAGGGGTAATGGCCGGCGTCCAGCACAGTGACGTCGGCCCCGCCCAGGTCTGCCACCCACTGCACCTGCGTGGGATAGCTGCTGCGGTCATGGGCTCCAGCAATCAGAAAGACCGGCCGACGGATCTCCTGCAGGAAGGGAGCGTACTCGAATTCCCACAGACCCTGATTCACCAGGGCCTCCTGCACCTCACCGCCGCCGGCAAGCTGACCCTCAGCGTCCACGAACTCCAGCCGCATGCGGGTGGCCGCGTCACGGAACTGCATGGCGTTGAGCAGGTCACGGGCGTTGAGCAGGTCGAACGCCGCTTCCACCCGCGCACTGCCGATCTGGGGGTGCTGGCCTTCGGGTGTACCTGCACGCACCTGTTCGGCGGGATCTTCCAGGTCCTGGCCGCGCAGCGCACTGGCTTCTTCCAGCAGGGTCAGGGCCAGGTCCGGGAAGTGCACCCAGGGGTTGACCAGCACGACCCGTTCGGTGCGCGTGGGATGACGCCGGGCATATTCCAGGGCCACCAGGGCACCGAAAGCGTGGCCCAGCGGCACGATCCTTTCCACTCCCAGATGGTCGCGCAGGGCTTCGACGTCCGCGACCAGCGTATCGAGGTCCAGGGTGTCCGCGCCCTGCTCAGTGTCTTCCAGAGGGCCGCTGCGCCCGGAGCCGCGCTGGTCCAGGTACACCATGCTGCGGCCTTCAAGGCGTTCGCCGAACAGGGTCCGGAACGAGTAGCTGTTGTAGCCGGGTCCACCATGCAGGTAAACCACAGGAGCGCTGCCTTCCTGGCCCTCGCCCGTGACCTCGAAGTACAGGTCCGCACCGTTGAGCCGTTCAAACTGTCCCTCGCCCTCCAGGGCAAAAGCGTCATAGGCCATGTCGTCAAAATCGTGAGGGCCGCCAGTCATCCCCGCATTGTAGGCACCGGGCAGGATCCGGAAGCGCAGGAAGAAACCTGACGCCTGTTAAGCGAACATAAACCGCGTTAGCGCCACTGGAATGCACCCCTGACCCTACGATGACCACAATCACGATTCGCCCTCGATCCACCGAGGGGGAAATCCGCAGAGGCGCCGAGAAGACGTCTGTGCGGGACACACTCACGGACTTCAGGAGTTAAAGGGCAGCCATGGACCAACGCATCCTTCTTATCGAAGACAATCCGGACATCACCCGCGTCGTCCAGTACGAACTGGAGCAGGCCGGCTACCGTGTCCTGACAGCCGCTGACGGCATTACCGGGCTGACGTCGGCCCGCGAGCACGCCCCGGATCTGGTGGTGCTTGACCTTGGCCTGCCAGACTTCGACGGTGCCGAGGTGGCCCGTCGCCTGCGCAAGACCAGCAGCGTGCCGATCATCATCCTGACCGCCATGGACGCGGTGGACCGCAAGGTCAACCTGCTTGAAGCGGGCGCCGACGACTACATGACCAAGCCCTTCCATCCGGAGGAACTGGTCGCTCGGGTCAAGGTGCAGCTTCGTCACCAGCAGCACGGCGAGGTGATCTCGATTGGCGCGCTGGAAATTCATCCCCAGAAACGCCTGTGCCACTACAACGGCCATGAGGTGCGCCTCTCGCCCAAAGAATTCGATCTGCTGACCTTCCTGGCCCGGCAGCCTGGGCGGGTCTACTCGCGCCAGGAAATCGAGCGCGAGGTCTGGAACGGGGAACTGCCCAGCAACAGCAACGTGGTGGACGTGCACATGGCCAACATGCGGGCCAAGCTGCGTGACCTCGACGGCTACGGCATCATCCGAACCGTACGCGGCATCGGGTACGCACTCAAGACGCCCTGAGCTGATCTTTGTTTAGGTCCCCGCCCTTGTGGGCGGGTTTTTTATGCCCTGAACCTGCCAGACTGCTGGACATGAGAGAAGGAAACACCACCCTGACCGCAGTTCCCGGCTTTCAGGTGGGCCACTGGACCGACCCGGTAGGTCAGACCGGCTGCACCGTGCTGCTGTGCCCAGCGGGGGGTGCGGTGGCCTCGGCCTCGTTCCTGGGACCCAGCCCCGGAACCCGCGAAGGGGTGCTTCTGGGGCCGGAAAAGAAGGTCGAGCGTGTGCATGCACTGCTCCTCACCGGAGGCAGTGCCTTCGGTCTCGCAGCTGCCAGTGGCGTGGTGCGGGTCCTGGAGGACCGTGGGATCGGGCATGAGACGCCCTGGGCGCGTGTGCCCCTCGTGCCGGCCGCCGTGATCTATGACCTGGGTGTCGGAGATCCACAGGCCCGGCCCGGCGACCCCGAGGGCGAATATGCCGCCCGCGCCGCCTCGTCCGCTCCGGTGCAGCGTGGGCGGGTCGGTGCAGGCACAGGAGCCACAGCCGGCAAATACCTGGGAGTGGGCGCGGTTCCCGGTGGCCTGGGCAGCGTGTCTCTGGAGCGCCATGGCGTCAGGGTAGGCGCCCTGGCTGTCGTGAATCCCATCGGCGACGTACTGGACGAAAGGGGCGAGGTTCTTGCCGGTCCCGGGACTGGACCTGGGGCCCTGGCCTTCACACCGGGGGACGTGGAAAGCACCACCCTGGTCGCGGTGGTCACCGAACATACCCTGACCAAAAGTGAATGCCGGCGTCTGGCCGACGCCGCCCAGACGGCACTGGGGCGAGTCATTCACCCGAGCCATACCTTCTGGGACGGAGACAGCGCCTTCATGCTCAGCAGTGCCGCCCGGCCGCCGGCCGATCCGATGTTGCTGGGAGCGTTGGTGCAGGAAACCGTGTGTGCGGCGGTGCGTGACGCGGTCCGGCAGGCCCAGGGGAGCCGGTCAGAGGTACAGCTGTAAGGCGATGGCTGCGACAGGATACAGGCACCGACCTGAAAATCCTGTGCACCACCGTCCCTGCACCCTTCTGCCGCGCTGATCCCGGTGCACACCCTGGTGTGCCGTCACCGAGACGCTAGACAGTGCGCCCCGGGCAGAAGCGGGCCTGTTGTCAACTTTGCCTGAAGGTCAGCCGCAGGCCGGTCAGGGCAAAGCCTGCCCGGGCAACATTGCGCTCGCTGGGCGAGCCTGGAGTCACAAACACGCTGGCCAGGTCGGCGCCTGCTTCTACGGCTTGATGCAGACGCCAGGCCAGCAGCGCGGTCTGGACCCCCCGGCCGCGGAAAGCTGGGAGCGTGGAGGTGCCGTGCAGGGCCGCCACGCCGCCTGTCACACTCATGGCTGCGGTCGCAGCCGGCTGACCGTCCAGCCACGCCGTGTACAGCTGAGTGTCCGGAGCCCGCGCTACCGCCTGCATGATGTCCAGCCCCCCGCCAAAACCCTGTGCGGACCACTGCGCCCATTGTTCCGGGTCGTTTTCCTCAAGGATGGCGAAGTCCCCCACGGGAGGCAGGTCGCGCAGGTGCCGCGTGTACAGGTGCGGCATGGAGGTCAGGACATAGCCGCGTCTTTCCAGTTCAGGCAGGAGGGTAGGGGCGGCGTGGGACAGCAGATGCAGGGTCGGTGCCTGTCCGTACTGCCCGCTGAAGGCTTCAAAGGCGTTCAGGTCCTCACTGGAGGGCAGCCCGGAGCCCCCATGCCACGCGGTATTCAGGACCAGCCCGGGTGCGGCATACACCGCGGTCAGTGGCCCGAAGTAGCCCACGGCGCCCGTCAGACCGTAGCGGGCATGGGCCTGGGCTTCTACCAGTGCCACACGTTCAAGCAGTTCAGTGACGTGCATGCCTGAGCTTATCTGCATTGTCCGGCGTGCCTGACGTAGCCTGTAGCCCATGACGGATGCCGGACCCAGTCGAGCTTTTGTTTCCCTGATCGGGGCTGGCCCGGGCGACCCGGGGTTGCTGACCCTACGCGGCCAGCAGGCCCTGCGGGAGGCGGACGTGGTGCTGTTCGACTACCTCGCCAATCCTGAGCTGCTGCGCTACTGCTCGCAGGCGCGCACCATCTATGTCGGGAAAAAGGGATTTTCCGAGTACATCTCGCAGGAGCAGATCAATGTCCTGATCGTGCAGAAGGCCCTTGAGAACGGCGGGCAGCGGGTGGCGCGGCTCAAGGGTGGGGACGTGTTCGTGTTCGGCCGCGGGGGCGAGGAAGCCGAGGCCTGCGTCCAGGCTGGGGTGCCTTTCGAGGTCGTGCCGGGCGTAAGCAGCGCGATCGCCGCGCCCGCGTATGCCGGGATTCCCGTGACCCACCGCAACGCTGCGCGTAACTTCGCGGTGCTGACCGGCCACACGCACGATGGTGGCATGCCCCACGAGACCCTGGCCGGCGTCGATACCCTGGTGTTGCTGATGGGCGTGCGCAACCTGGAACGGATTGCCGCCCAGCTCATCGAGGGCGGCCGCGATCCGGGCACGCCGGCAGCCACGGTGCAGTGGGCCAGCACGCCAAGGCAGCGCGAGGTTGCCGGGACGCTGGCGACCATTGCCCAGGCCGTTAAGGAGGCTGGCCTGGGAGCCCCCGCCGTGACGGTGGTGGGTGAGGTGGTGCGTCTGCGCCAGACGCTGCAGTGGTTCAACCCGGCCTCCCGGCCCCTTTCAGGCCGCACCGTCGCGGTGACCCGCACACGCGGCGGTGCCAGTGCCCTGGGCGACGTGTTGCGTGAGCGCGGCGCCGAGGTCCTGGAGGTGCCGCTGATCTGTTTTGCGCCGACTAGCGACCCGGCGGCCCTGTATGCCCAGCTGCGTGATTTGAGTGGCGTGTCGTGGCTGCTGCTGACCAGCAATCAGGCGGTGGCCGCATTGCTGGAGCACCTGCACGCGCTTGGCCTGGATACCCGGCACCTCTCAGGAGTCCGGCTGGCCGCAGTCGGCCCCAGCACAGCTGCCAGCCTGCAGCAGCGCGGGCTCCGCGCCGATTTCGTGCCTTCCACGCCCGGAGCGCGCCACCTCGCCGGTGAGTTGCTGTCAGGCCCGGGGGAGGTGGCTCTTCACCTCACCTCCCAGCTGGCCGAGGACGGCCTGCAGCGTCATCTGGAAGCCCGCGGTGTGGTGTACCAGCGTGCCGAGCTGTACCGCACCGAGGCGGCGGTGCTGGACCCGGTGTTGCGCAACCGTCTGCGGTCGGTTGATGCGGTGACCCTGGCTTCAGGCAGCGCGGCGCGGCACCTCGCGGCCCTGGCTGGTCCGGAGTTCGACCCTCTGGCGCTGCGGGTCGTCGCCATGGGGCCGCAGACCGCTGAAGCGGCCCGTCAGGCCGGTTTCCGGCATCTTCAGGTGGCCAGGATGGCCAGTCTGGAAGCTCTGGCAGACGCCGTCGAGCGCTGCTTTGGCTGACGGATCTCGCGACAGGGGGTCCATCGAGGACGCCCGGCCAAGTGTTCATGGTGAACATTCTCATCCGTGGTCTCACGGCTCAGGTAGGGTGAGGCATGCACGCCAGGGACACCGAGCGTGAGAACGCGGGCCTCCGCGCACTGCTGGACCTCAGTGCCCAGCTGCTCGGTGCCCATACCCTGCGCGAGGTTGAGGCTGTACTGACCAGCGTCACCCTGCGGCTGATGCACAGCCGCTACGTGTATTTCCTGAGTCTCGACGCGGCGCAGGATGCGCTGCTGGTCAGTCACTCGGCCGGGGAGGCTGACCCACCGCTGGGACTGCGGTTGCCCCGTGGGCAGGGCCTTGCCTGGCAGGCTGCTCTGAGTGGCCCAGAAGTGCTGATGGTCAGTAAGGACGAGATCCCTCAGACGGCAGTCCGGACCGCCGGGGCGCCAGACCAGCATCTGCTGTTTGCTCCGCTGCGCACCTCGCACGAGGAGCTGCTGGGCGTGCTGGCCCTTGGCCGGGTGGAGCCTCCTTTCAGCACGCAGGAGCGCAAACTGCTGCTGGCGTTTGCGCACGCCGGGACCGTGGCCCTCGAACGCGCCCGCGAGGCCCAGAAGGCCACCCAGGCGCGGGAAAATACCCTGCTGGTGCTGGGTCTGGCCATGGAAGCGCGAGATTACGAGACCCAGGGACACACCCGGCGGACCGTGACGCTCTCCCAGCAACTGGGCCGAGCCCTGGGCCTGCCCACGGCGGACCTGGATGATCTGCGCCAGGGAGCGTATCTGCATGATCTGGGCAAGCTGAATATCCCCGACCGCGTGCTGCTCAAGCCTGGGCCACTCGACGAAAGTGAATGGGCGTTGATGCGTCAGCACACCGTGACCGGCGAGAACATGGCCCGGCGGGTGCCCGGGGTGACCCCTGGAGCCCTGGGTGTCATCCGCTCGCACCATGAGCGCTGGGATGGACGGGGCTATCCGGACGGGCTGCGGGGAGAGGCCATTCCATTGCTGGCCCGGTTATTTGCCCTGGTCGACGTGTTCGACGCCCTGACCCATGACCGGCCGTACCACTCGGCAATTACGGTTCCTGAAGCCCTGGGCATGCTGCGCGACGCGGCGGGCACCCAGTTTGATCCGGCACTGCTGGAGGTCTTCCTGTCGGTGCTGACAGGAGACAGTCCCAGTCCTCAGCCCTGAGCGTGTGGGCCGCTGCCCTGCAATGAAAAAGCGTGCTGGACAGCCTTCTTACCGTTCGGTCCGGGACGCGAGCCCCGTCATCAGGCGCTATGCTGCGCCTGATGAGACTGCTTGCTGCCTTCCTCGACCTCAGCGGTCAACCGGCCGTGGTGGCGGGTGGTGGCCCGGTGGCCCTGCGGCGCACCCGGACGCTGCTAGAGGCCGGGCTGCAGGTAACGGTGGTGGCTCCGCAGATTCATGCGGAATTCTCGACACTGCCCGTGACCGTGGTTCATCGGCACTGTAAGCCTGATGATTTGAGGGGCGCGCGGGTCGTCGTGGCCGCCACGAATGACCCGGCCGTCAACGAGCGGCTGTGTGAGGCTGCCCAGAAGCAGGGGGCCCTGGTAAACCATGCTGGAGACGCCGCGCGGGGGACGCTGCGCTTCCCGGCGGTCGTCTCACGGGGCGGGCTCCAGGTGGCCGTCAGCACCGGGCGCGAGTTGCCTGTGCTGGCCCAGGCCCTGGGCGACAGAATCACTACGTTGCTTCCCGACGAGCCCACCCTGGATCAGTGGTCCAGGCAGCGAGAGGAGGCATTGCGCGAGGCAGAGCCTGCGCGTGAGCTGGCCCTGCAGGCTCTGCGCGAAGACATCCGGACCACCTTGGGAGTTCCAGCATGACCCTTTCCTGCCCAACAGCGCGGCAGTTTCTTGATCTATCCGGCACCCCGGCGCCCGCTCCACTGGATTTTACGGTGGTGGGCCTCAACCACCACACCGCCCCCGTCGAGGTCCGCGAGCGCGCCGCCGTGCGGGCTGGCGAAGAAGAAGCGTTGTACTCGCACCTGTCGCGACATGCTCAGGAAGTGATGCTGCTGGCCACCTGCAACCGGACCGAGGTCTATCTGGCTGGTCTGGCAGGCGATCCAGTCTCGGCTTTCGAGGGTGCCTGGGGCCACGCCCTGGCCGATCACCTGTACGTCTACCGGGGCGAGGCCGCCGTGGCCCACCTCTACCGGGTGGCGGCGGGCCTGGACAGCCTGGTGATCGGAGAGACCCAGATTCAGGGTCAGGTCAAGCGGGCCTGGCAGGGCGCCCACGACCGCGGGCTGAGCAGCAAGGTGCTGAACAAGGTCGCGCAGGGAGCACTCGCCGCCGGCAAGCGCGTGCGCTTCGAAACCGGCATGAGTGACAAGGTCGTGAGTGTTTCCAGCGCCGCCGTGGAACTGGCGCAGGCAGCGCTGGGCACCCTGGAAGGACGCACCGCCCTGATCCTGGGCGCTGGTGAGACCGCCGAGCTGACCCTGACCCACCTGCGCGCAGCCGGTGTGGAGGACGTGATCGTGGTCAACCGGACGGTGGAGCGCGCCCGTCAGCTGGCAGAGAAACTTGGCGGTCAGGCCTGTGCCCACGAGTACCTGCACGAAGTTCTGCCGCAGGCGGACGTGGTGATTGCCTCCAGCGCCGCGCCGCATTACGTCCTGCATGGAGAAGGGGTTCGTGCTGCCCTGGCCGCCCGTCCGGACCGCGAGATGTTCCTGATTGACATCAGTGTGCCGCGCATCCTGGACCCGGACATCGCCCTGGTCGCAGGTGCCCATCTGCTGAACCTGGATGACCTGACCGGCATCGTCAGCCGCAACCTGCAAAGCCGGCGTGACGCCCTGCCGCACGCACAGGCCATCATCCGGGAGTCGGCCGCCGACCTGCAGCGCTGGCACCTGACCCGCGAAGCACAGCTGGGCCGCCGCGCCCTGGCTACTGCCTGCGACTGAATTCAAGCCGTTCGAGAAATAGTTAACCCGGCAACTGAAGTCCCTGGAAGAGAAGGCTACCGGTAGCCTTCATTCTGATCGCGTGAGCTGGGCGGCCGCTGGAGCAGAGACGTTGTAGGCGGCAGGAGGGCGGCACCGGGCAAACTTCTCTGGAGCGTAGAATCCTGCTTCAGTTGTCGTAAGCACTTCGGGGCGAGCATCGCACATGGTGGTTGGTGTATCCCGTACCCTGACAGACATGTGGACCTCCCTGCCTTCTTCCAGCCTGCGTGTGACTGGTGCAGACCGTGTGGATTTCGTCCACGGCCAGATGACCGGTGACCTGCGCGGCGCGCCGACACCCAGTATGGTTCCCTGTGCCTTTTTGAACGTGCGGGGTCAGATTGAACAGTTTGCCCGCGCCTACCGCCGCGAACAGGACATCTACCTTCACCTGGATGCTGGTCAGGCAGCGATGCTGGCCGCCCGGCTCCGACGCTACATCATCTTCGATCAGGTGGAACTTGAGGACACCAGTGACACCCTGCGTACCGTGCACGTCTGGGAGCAGGCTGTCCCGGGCTGGCAGCCCGAGGGCCCGGCAGCTCAAAGCTTCGATCTTGGCGCCGCTGCCGTGCTGGCTGGACGCGTTAACCGCAGCGGCACGCCCGGCGTGGACCTGCATTATCTGGCGCGGCAGGAGGAAGATGTGCTGAATGCGCTGGGCGGCCAGAAAACCTCGCCGGACGAACTGGACGCAGCGCGGGTCCGGGCCGGCATTCCGGACATTGTCGGGGACGGCTTTACCGGCGTCCTCCCGCAGGAGGTGGGGCTGGACCTGGGCGGGCCGCTGCCTGCCATCAGCTACCGCAAGGGCTGCTACGTGGGTCAGGAGATCATGGCCCGTCTGGAAGCTCGTGGAAACACGCGGTATCACCTGGTCCGCCTGGCGGGGACGGACCTCCCCGACCACACTGAGGTGAGTGCCGGAGGCAAGGTCGTTGGACAATCGGGTCGTCATGCCATGGGTCTGAGCCTCGCCCGGCTGCGCAAGGAACTGCCTGACGGCGCAGAAGTGCAGGTGGGGGAGCGCCCGGCCACCGTTCAGCTGCTGACCCTGACGGCACCTTGAATCTCCGTGTGCTGCAGTCCATTTCGCGCGACCTGCACCTGGGGACCCGCGACGCCATGATCTGTGCTTCCCGCCGCGCCTATACCCTGGCCTTTCTCGCCCTGGCCGTTCCGGGTCTGCCGCTTGGCGGCCTGTACCTGCTGACCCGTCCCAACGTCCTGCCCGTCGGCGCCTTGCTGGGACTGGCGGGCTTGGGCGTCGTGTTTGCCGGGACCGTGTTCTGGCTCGCGGGCCGTGTGGCGCGTGATCCGGCACTGCCTCCTACCCGCGCAGCGCTGACGGCCGCTATGCAGGGGGCCTCGGCACCGGGCATCGCTTTCTTGCTGGGGTGCGCGCTGCTGCATGATTTGCGCGGACTTCTGTTGCTGTGGGGGCTGGCCCTGGCGGCCTATCTGCTGGGTTACGGACAGGTGCCTGGCTGGGTGCGGGGGCCACAGAACGCCGGGGCTTCCGAAAGCGGAACATAACCAGACAGCGCAGCGCCTGCCATGTCCTCAGGACCGGCGGGCGCTCGCAGTTGAAGGGCGAACTGGGCGGCTTAGCGGCTCTTGGGGTCCATCGCGTCGCGCAGGCCGTCACCGAACAGGTTGAAGGCCAGGCTGAACGTGATGATGAAGGCGGCCGGGTAAGCCAGGGCATACCAGTACTCAGGCTTCAGCCACGCACGCGAGAAGTCCACCAGCTGGCCCCACTCCGAGGATCCGGGCTCGAAGCCCAGACCCAGGAAGGACAGCGCGGCCACGCTGAGCGGAACCGTGGCCAGATCCAGCACGGCGATGGTAAAGACAGCCGCAACACTGTTGGGAACTACGTGCTTCAGGATCAGACGGGGGTCGCGGGCGCCCAGGCCACGCGCTGCGTCCACGTATTCCAGCTGCCGGGTGCGCAGAACGTCACCACGGATAATCTTGGCGTAGCTTGCCCAGCCGGCCACACTGAACGCCAGAATGATGGGTCCGGTCGGGTCACCGCCGGGATTCTTGGCGCGTAGGATGGTCAGCAGTACCACGGTCAGAATCAGTGGCGGCAGCGCGAACAGGACATCAATGAAGCGCTGGATCAGGTTGTCGATCCACCCGCCGTAATAGCCGCTGATGGCGCCGATAATCACGCCGATGGTCAGGGTGATGGCCACGATGATGAACGACATTTTCAGGGCGGTACGGGTCCCCCAGATCAGGCCGTAAAAGATGTTGTAGCCGTTCACCGTGCCGAACGGAGCAAACGTGCCGGTAATTTCGCTGGCGGGTTTGGGCTCCTGTGCAAAGCTGACCCGTTCCATCTTGTAGCAGCTTGCGGGAGGAGCCAGAATCGCGCGCCAGAAAGCACCATTTGCCGGGTTCGTGACCTGACTCGCACTGGTGAGGTTCAGGTCTCGCAGGCAGTCACCGGTAGGCTTGGCAATCAGCGGCGCAAACAGCGCCATAAGTCCAAACAGTAGGGTGATCAGCAGGCCGGTGATGGCCAGTGGGTTGCGGCGCAGCTTGCGCATGGCGGGGCTGGTCCAGAACAGCTGCCAACGGCTTTTCTTGCGCAGGGTCAGAGGAGCGGAGGTGGTGGTCATACGTCTCTCCTGGGTGCAGTCCCGCAGGTATCAGGGGCCAACATCAGTCGAACCTCACGCGGGGGTCGATCACGCCATACAGGATATCCACCAGGGTGCTGACAACCACCACGATCAGAGCCGAAAGCAGGGCAAAGCCCAGCACCGCTGCCAGGTCAATCTGCAGCGCCGCCTGAACGACCCACTGGCCAATGCCTGGGAACGCAAAGATGGTCTCGGTAATCAATGAGCCGCCCAGCAGACCGATGATCAGGAAGCCGCCCAGCGTCACGATGCTCAGCAGGGCGTTGCGGCGCGCGTGTTTGTTGTTCACGATGCGCGGTGCCAGACCCTTTGCCCGCGCAGTACGCACGTAATCGCTGGTCAGGGCTTCGAGCATGTTGTTGCGCATGACCTTGATAATGCTGGCGCTCGACACGATGGTCAGGGTAGCCGCAGGCAGCAACATGTGCCGGATAACGTCCCAGGCCACGTCCCAGCGCCCGTTCAGAGCGGCGTCCACGGACAGCATGCCGGTGTAGCGCCGCAGGTCACCCACCGCGAACTGGTTGACGACACTCAGCTGCCCCGCCCCCGGGAGCCATCCCAGATACGCATAAAAAATGGCCAGCATCAGGATGCCCAGCACGAAGGTGGGCAGGCTGTACGCAATGATGGTCAGGACACGCAGCACCTGGTCAATCATCTTGTCCTTGTGCAGAGCGCTGAGGGTCCCCAGCCAGATGCTGAGCAGCAGAATGGGAATAGCGGTGATAATGGTCAGCTCGATGGTCGCTGGCAGCCGTTCCCGGATCGTGTCGAGAACATCCTTCCCACTCGCCTTGGAAAAACCAAGGTCGCCGCTAATGGTCTTGGAAAACCAGCGGCCATATTGCACCGGAAAAGGATCACGCAGTCCGCGCTCCTCGATAATCTGTTCGAGGCGCGCGGCCTGCTGTTCACTGCGGATGTATGGTGCGGCCCGCTGCTCTGGTGTGAGCATCTGAGTCAGCCCTACCACCATGAGGGAGAGGACGAGCATGACCACCGGAATCTGGATCAGTCGCCTGACGATGAAATTGAGCATATGGGCCTCTTGTCTTACCTGACGTCTGAATTCATGTAACACGGCGAAAGCGGGGGAGTGGCTGTAAGGCCACCCCGCCCGCTCAGGCGGGACTCCGGAAGGGTATCAGCTCAGTTCTTGCTGAGGTCAGCCCAACGCGTGGAGATCATAGGATTGTAGGTCTGGGTGCTGATGCCCTTGATGTTGCTGCGGAAGTACATGAAATCGATGCCGCCGGGAACCAGGATGAACGGAGCCTGCTCGTAGGCACGGTTCCCAACCAAGCTGTACAGGCGGTTGCGCTGCGCGGTGTTGACCGTGCTGCGGGCCTGCTTGAGCCACTTGTCCACGCTGGCGTCCTTCCAGTTGGCGCGGGGGCTGTAGTAGCCGTCGGACGCGTAGAAGGTGTACATGAAGTTGTCAGGGTCGGCGTAGTCAGGCGCCCAGCCCATCAGCATCATGGCTTCCTCGCCCTTCTTGGACGCGGCGAGCATTTCGCTCCATTGCTTCGGCTGCAGATTTACCTTGAATTTGGGGTTAAGGGCTTCAACGTTACGCTTCAGAATTTCCATCGCGGTCTGTGAAGGCACACTGCCAGCGCGGTAGTTGGCTGTCAGGGTAAAGCCGTTCTTCCAGACCTCGCCACCAAAGGCCCTCTTAAAGGCTGCCGTTGCTTTTGCAGGAGCGTAGGTGTAGGTCTTCACCTTTGTGTCATAGCCCGGGAAGATGTCCGGCAGAAGCATGGTGCGCTGCTTGCCCTTGCCCTTCTGGACATCCTGGATGAACTGCTGGTAGTTGAAGGCGTAGCTGAAGCCGCGGCGGACGTTCACGTCAGTGAAGAAGTTGGAAGGAATGCCCTTGCCGTCCAGCTTGCCGCTTCCCAGCAGGCCACCGCTGGGATTGATCTTCTCGTTCATGAAGATGGCGCTGGCGACGGTGTTGGGGAGGTTGTCGATCCAGGTAACGCCGGGCTTGCCCTTGATCTGGGCTTCGTCCACGCTACGGCCGCCACCTTCGATGAAGTCGGCGTCGCCACGCAGGAAAGCCTGCTGACGGGCTGCCAGCTCGGGTACCTTCTGCCTGATGACATTCTTGATGGCCGGCTTCTTGCCCCAGTAGCCTTCGAACGCGGTGGCCAGGAAGGTGTTGGCATCAGCACGCACGAACTTGTAGGGGCCGGTACCGTTGGGCTTCTTGCTGAGGTTGCTGCCGGTCAGGTCCTTGCCCACCCAGGTTTTCCAGTCCTTCTCGGTGCCGCTCCACTCGCCCAGGCCGGCAGCGTACTTCTTCTCCACGATGGCCTGGCCGGTGTAAGCCAGCTTGGCCAGGAACGCGGGGTCAACCTTGGGCAGGTTGAAGACCAGCTGACCGTTGTTGTTGCACTCCACGGCCTTGTCGATCACGGCCCAGGTCACGCTCTTCTCGTCGTTGGCATTGCCCTGGACGCCGGTGAGGCTCTCGGCGATAAACCAGTTGCCGGACTCGGCGCTGTTGGTCACCAGGTTGCGCTCGAAGGTGTACTCAGCGTCGGCGCAGGTCATGGTGGCGCCGCTGTGGAACTTGACGTTCTTGCGCAGGTCGAAGGTGTAGGTCTTGCCACCGTTGCTGATAGCCCACTTGGTGGCCAGCAGGGGCTCAAGCTTGGTCAGGCTGCTGCCGCTGTAGGTCAGCAGGGTCTCGTACATCTGGTCGACGACCTCAGAAGAGGCAGTATCGTACACCACGCCAGGATCCATGGTGGGGATGTCCGCGCTGCGCTGGATCACCAGGGTGTCCTTGGGCGCCACGGCGAATGCCATGCTGGTCACGAGCAGAGTACTGAGGATTGCAATTTTCTTCATAGGCCTCCTGGTAGTGCTGAAGTGCGGATCTGGTGGGCTGTTGACAGCGTCACGAGACCGGCACCTGTTGTGGATAACGTTAAGCATAATAGCTCACATATCTGGACAGGATGTGAACCGTCTCCCCTTTATGGCCGCTGGGCGCAGCAGGAGCGTGATCCGCACGATCCGCAACTGAGCCTTATGCGGCTCTTGTGTAAAGGCTGTGCATTGCTGTGACGTGAGCCTCAGGGCATGGAATACTGCGCCGCGTGAAGAAGCGCATCCTGCTGCTGGCGGGCGGTCAGTCCGGTGAACACGAAGTCAGTCTCATGAGCGCCAGGAGTGTGCTGGCCGCGCTCCCCCGCGATCAGTTCGACGTTACCCCAGTAGTGATCAGCAAGCAGGGTCGCTGGCTGCCCCCCACCGGCACCCAGCGGGCCCTGGAAACCGGTGAGGCCGCAGGGGGCGGGGACCTGGTACTGCATCGGGTGGCCAGCGCCGAGGGCTATGACGCGGTCTTTCCCTTGCTGCACGGCCCGATGGGGGAGGACGGCACCATCCAGGGGCTGCTGACCCTGGCGGGCATTCCCTTTGTCGGCAGTGGTGTGCTGGGCTCGGCCGTCAGCATGGACAAGGTCATGACCAAACAGGTCCTGGCATCTGCCGGTATTGCGCAGGTGGAGTGGCGTCTGGCCCTGCGCCGCGAGTGGCGCGATCATCCAGAGGGCGTGACCGCGCGGGCGGCCGAACTTGGCTTTCCCCTATTCGTCAAGCCGGCCAACCTGGGCTCCAGCGTGGGGATCAGCAAGGTTTCGCACGCCCGCGACCTGCAGGCCGCCCTGGACCTGGCCTTCAGCCTGGACCGCCGGGTCATTCTGGAAGCCATGACCTCGCACAAGCCCCGCGAGGTTGAGGTCGGCATTCTGGGGAACGATGCGCCCATGGCCAGTCCGGTAGGAGAACTGAGCTTCGACTCGGAGTTCTACGATTACGAAACCAAGTACACCGAGGGACGTGCACAGATGCATATCCCGGCCCGCATGCCGCGCGAGATGAGCGAGCGCGTGCGCGAGATGGCCCTGCATGCCTTCCGGGCGCTGGACTGTGCGGGTCTGGCCCGGGTGGATTTCTTTTACGTGGAAGAGACCGGCGAACTGTTCCTGAACGAGGTCAACACCATGCCAGGATTCACTACCACCAGCATGTATCCCAAGCTGTTTGAGGCCGCTGGCATCGGCTACAGCGAACTGGTGACCCGCTTGGTGACCCTGGCGCTTGAGGAACGCTGAAAGACGGGTCATATGGTTCTAAATCCACGGGGGACGTTTGACCCTTATTAATCTGAGCGGTTTACTTAGGATTACCGCATGATTCGGACCGTGACCGCACTGACCGCTCTTCTTCTCGCAGGCACCTCCTTGGCCCAGACCAAGGGCTCGCTGACCATCTACACAGGCCGTGCCAAGACTTTTGTCGATCCTATCGTTCAGCAGTTCGAGCGCCAGACTGGCATCAAGGTTAATGTCCGCTACGGCACCGACGCTCAGCTGGTTGCTGCCCTGCGCGAAGAAGGCAGCCGCAGCCCAGCCGATATCTACTGGGGGAACGGTGTGGGTGCACTGGGCGAACTGGCTGCCGAGGGCCGCTTCAGCAAGCTCGGCACCGCCCTGACCCGCACCGTGAGTGACGACTACCTGCCCGACACCCGCAGCTGGCTGCCCACCACCGTGCGCTTCCGGGTACTGGCGTACAACACCGGCAAGATCAAGCCTGACCAGCTGCCGGACAGCGTGCTGGACCTGCCCAAGATGACCAGCCTGAAAGGCCGCATCGGCTGGACGGTCAGCTACTCCAGCTTCCAGGATTTCCTGGCCGCCATGATCGCCAAGCACGGCGAGGCCACCACCCGCCAGTGGATCGAGGGCATGAAGGCCCTGCAACCCAAGGACTACAAGTCCAGCAATGTGGGCATGCTCGAAGCCATGCGTGCCGGCGAGATCGACGTGGCGCTGACCAACCACTACTACATCCAGCGTGTCAACCGCCTGAGCTACCCTATCGACACCTACTTCTTCAAAAATGGGGATATCGGCAACCTGGGCAATGCGACCGGCGCCGGGGTGCTCAAGACGGCCAAGAACCGCTCGAACGCCAACCGCTTCCTGACCACCCTGACTGGCAAGGACGCCCAGAACTTCTTCCTGAGCGTGAACTTCGAGTACCCGGTGATCGCCTCGACCCTGCAGCCCACCACCATGCTGCCCTACAGCGACGTGGTCAAGCGCAGCCCCCGCATCGATCCTACCGTGCTGCCCAAGAACATCGAAAAAGCGCAGAAGTTGCTGCGTGATGCCGGCCTGCTCTGACGCCTTTCCATTCTGGTCGCCCCCGGTTCTCCGGGGGTTTTCTCATGGCATCTGTCCCTTCAATCCTGAGTAATTCGCTGTGATAACTTTCCAGGGTTCCGGGCCCCGGTGCCCGTACCTTCTATGACTTATCGCCGTCCCCCTCTGGCTCTGCTGCTGCCTGCCGTGCTGACCGTGCTGGGCGTCCTGCTGCCGCTGTCCTATCTGGCCCTGCGGGCCCTGGGCGCCGAATGGACCGAACTGCGTGAGATCGTCTTTCGCTGGCGCAATCTGCAGTTGCTTGGCAACACGGTGCTGCTGACGGCTGCCGTGCTGGTCACCACCACACTGGTGGCGCTACCCCTGGCTTTCCTGAGCGCCCGCAGTGATTTCCGCCCCCGGTCGGTGCTGTTGCTGCTGGGTGTGCTGCCGCTGGCTATTCCCGGTTATGTGGGAGCCTACGCCCTGATCGCTGCGAGTGGGCCGGGTGGCGCCCTGGATACCCTGCTGGGTCTGGCCTGGCCCGGGCCCAGTGGCTTCTGGGGCGCCCTGGGGGTGCTGACGCTGTTTACCTTTCCCTACCTGTTTCTCAACCTGCACGCTGCCCTGCGCGCCCAGGACCCTGCTCTGGAAGACGCGGCCCGGCTGCTGGGACGGACGTCCACACAGACCTTCCGGATGGTGACTCTGCCCTACCTGCGGCCGGCGTGGCTGTCGGGGGCCCTGTTGATTGCCCTGCATGTCCTGGGAGACTTCGGCGTGGTGAGCCTGATGCGGTATCCGACCTTCAGCGCCGCTATCTATCAGCAATACACCGCAGCTTATGACCGGGTGTACTCCGCGTGGCTGGCCCTGCTGCTGCTGCTGGTGACGGCGGCGGCGCTTTGGCTGGAAGCCAGGCTGATGCGCAATCTGCATGTGTCACGGGTATCTCCAGGCGGTGCCAGGGAACCCCGCCGGGTCCGGCTGGGACGCATGACGCCGCTGGCATGGATTTTTGCCGGCACGCTGGCCGGCGCGGCGCTGGTCGTGCCGCTGGGCACCATCCTGTACTGGATGCGCCTGGAAACGAGTCCGTTTGCCTGGGCCGGCTTGTGGGAAGCGGCGCGCACGGCTCTGGGTGCGGCGGCGGTGGCCGCGCTGACCACCACCGTTCTGGCCTTTCCACTGGCCTATATCGGCAGCCGCTACCGGGGGCGCTGGGCGCGCGTGACCGAACGGGCCGCTTACCTGGGCTACGCGACTCCGCCGCTGGCCTTCGCGCTGGCGCTGGTGTTCTTTTCCCTCCAGGTTGCCCCCCCGCTTTACCAGACGCTTCCTCTTCTGATTGCCGCCTATACCCTGCATTTCGTGGCCGAGGCCGTGGGGCCTCTGCGCAGCAGTCTGAACACGGCGACACCCCGGCTGGAGGAAGCGGCCCGTGTCCTGGGGCTCAGTGCCGGGCGTACCCTGACCCGCGTGACGCTGCCGCTGATCCGTCCGGGCCTGCTGGTCAGCGCTGCGTTCGTGTTTCTCAGCGTGCTCAAGGAGCTGCCGCTGACCCTGCTGCTCAGCCCCATTGGCTTTGAGACGCTGGCCCGCAACGTCTGGACCTATACCGAAGAGGCGCAGTATGCCAGCGCTGCGCCCTACGCCCTGGCTCTGGCGGTCAGTGGGGCACTGCTGACCCTGCTGATCCTGCGCCGTGACCATCCTCGCCGCCCGGGTTCCAGCGCCGGGCCCGCCGATTCCCCCCGAGGCCGCCCATGACTGTCCAGCCCCTTCCAGCAAGCCCCCGTTCTGTCAAGGAGCCTGGCTCGATGCTGGCCCGCACCCCCACGCCAGCTGCTGTCCCCCTGGACCTTCAGCATCTCACCAAACGCTATGCACCGGGCCTTCCGCCAGTGGTGGACCAGCTGTCGCTGACCGCACGGCCGGGGGAACTGCTGACCCTGCTGGGTCCGTCAGGATGTGGCAAAACCACGACCCTGCGTCTGATCGCAGGGCTGGAACGCCCGGATAGCGGAACCATCAGCATCGGGGGGCGGGACATGAGCGTCCCCTTCGTACCGCCCGAGCGGCGTGGGGTGGGGTTGGTTTTTCAGGACTACGCGCTGTTTCCTCACCTGAGTGTGCTGGGCAATGTGCTGTTCGGGTTGCAGCATCTGCCGCGGGCGCAGCGCCTGCCCCGCGCCCGCGAGACGCTGGCGCTGGTGGGCCTCACGGTGTTCGAAACACGTATGCCGCATCAGCTGTCCGGTGGGCAGCAGCAGCGGGTGGCACTGGCCCGCGCGCTGGCGCCTCGCCCAGCTCTGCTGCTGCTGGACGAACCCTTTTCCAATCTGGACGCCCAACTCCGCCATTCCACCCGCCAGGAAGTGCGGGGCATCCTGCGCCAGAGCGGCACCACCGCGATTCTGGTCACGCATGATCAGGAAGAGGCCCTGGCCTTCAGTGACCGCCTGGTGCTGATGCGCAGCGGAAAGGCCGAGCAGATCGGCACACCGGCCGAGGTCTATACCCGTCCGGCCACGGCTTTCGTGGCCAACTTCCTGGGGCGCAGCAATCTGCTCAGTGGGACGGCCGACCGCTTCATGGCGCGCACCGCCCTGGGCATCGTGCCGCTGGTCGAGGCCGCCAGCGGACCGGTGCTGGTCAGCGTGCGCCCTGAGCATCTGGCTTTTACCGAAGACCTGGCCGGGGCCGAAGTCACGGTCGTGGCCCGCGAGTTCCGTGGCCGGGATGCCACCTATACCGTGCGGCTTGCCGCTGCTGGTACCCAGGAACTACTGGTGCACGACACCACTGGTCTGATCCGCGCCGAAGGCGAGCGGGCCCGGATTCAGGTGACCCAGCCTGCGCGTCCGGTCTCCTGAAGCCGGCCCACAGTTCTGTAACTACAGACGCGAGCAGGTTCGCCCTGCGGAACAGACCCTAAAGAAATGCGTCAGGGCCGCTTTCAGGCTCCAGTTCTAGAATGCCTGCAGATCAAGCGTGATGTAGCCGGCCACCCGCAGTACTGCGCACGGGCCGAGCATGAACGAAGGAGACAGGCAACCTATGGATTGGAGAAATCTTCCTGGCAGTGGGGGCGGAATCGAGGATCGCCGTGGTGCGGGCGGTCTACCCGGCGGGGGGATGGCGGTCGGTGGCATCGGCGGCCTCATCATCACGCTCATCGCCATGTTCTTTGGCATCGACCCCAGCGTGATTCTGGGGGGCGGTTCCACGTCTCCCCAGACCCAGCAAACCCAGACCCAGCAAACCCAGACTCAGGGAACCCCGACTCAGGCTGGAAGTCAGGGCCAGCCGGCCACCGATGAAGACTACGAGTTCGTAGACCGCATTCTGGGCAGCACCAACCAGGTGTGGGGAGGCATATTTCAGCAGGCCGGCCGGGCGTATACGCGCCCGACCCTGCAACTCTTCACCCAGGGGACCCGGTCCGGCTGCGGGCAGGCCAGCAGCGCGGTGGGTCCCTTTTATTGCCCACTGGACAACAAGATCTACATCGATACCAGTTTCTTTCAGACCATGCAGCGTCGGCTGGGTGGCGGCGGTGATTTTGCCTATGCCTATGTGATTGCCCACGAGGTCGGGCACCATATCCAGAATGAACTGGGAATCGCAGATCAGGTCGAGCGCCAGCAGCGCTCTGCCCGCAGCGAGGCGGAGCAGAACAGCTACGGAGTGCGTCTGGAGTTGCAGGCCGACTGTTTCGCGGGGGTGTGGGGCAACCGCGTGCAGTCGCAGGCCAACATCACCACCGAGGACGTGCAGGAAGCGGTCCGGACGGCCGAGGCGATCGGCGACGACAATCTGCAGAGGCAGTCGCAGGGTTACGTGGTCCCGGACTCCTTCACCCACGGATCAAGCCAGCAGCGCGTCAACTGGTTCATGCGCGGCTATGAATCGGGTGACGCCAACAAGTGTGACACCTTCAATATTGATTTCCGGCAGCTGTAAGCGTCACCAGCTCAGGAACGCGGGAGTGCAGGCCGCGTTCCTTTCCTGCGCCGCCTTTCGCGCTTAGCTGGGTGTCATGCACGACCCCTGGGTCATCTCCGGCATTCCTGTCACCCTGAAGCGCAGTGCCCGGCGCCGTACCGTCGGTCTCCAGGTCCGCCCGGGTGAAGTGACGTTGTATGCCCCGGTCCGGGTGCCGGCCGAGCGTCTGCAGCTGTTTCTGGTGGACCGGCGCAGTTGGGTTGAAGGGCATCTTCAGCGTTATGCGGCCCAGCCGGCGGCTCCCGGACCATTGACCGAGGGCAGTGCGGTGCAATTTCTGGGCGAAGAACTGACCCTCCGCCTGACAGACATGAGGCAGGCACGGCGCGAGGGTGACCTTCTGTGGCTGCCGGACGAGGACCCCGAGCAGCATCTGGAGGCCTGGACCCGGCGAGCTGCCGCTGAACCCTACTGCGATCTGGTGGAGGAGTATGCCGCAGTGCTGGGGGCCCGGCCCCGGCTGGGACGGGTCGTGGTCAGTGGCGCACGCACGCGCTGGGGCAGCTGTACTCAGGGCGGCGATATCCGCCTGCACTGGAAGCTGACCAGGGCTCCACTGGAGGTGCTGAGATACGTAGCGCTGCATGAGGCCGCGCATCTGCTGGAGCTCAACCATTCCCCCCGCTACTGGGCCCACGTGGCCCGCATCATGCCGGAGTATCCGAGGTGGCGGAACTGGTTGCGCGATCAGGGCCACACCCTGTAAATCGCGCCGTGTCCTATATAGAAAAGCGCCAGGGAAGCGTTGGTTTCCCTGGCGGTCTTTACCGGCGGTTACATCGCAGGCATGGGGGTTGGAATAGGCAGTCCGGGAGTATCGGGATTCTCCGTCGGAGTAGGCTCAGGCATGCCCGGAAGGTCAGGATTTACGGGCGGGTCCATCATAGGGCCTGACTCACTGCCTCCTGGCAGGCGTTCGGGCATAGGTGCAGGCATGTCAGTCGGTTCGGACGCGGGGGAAGGCGGACGGTCATAGGGTCCAGTCATGCGAAAACCTCCTGTGGGGACTGCCCCGAGTATGTCGGCTCTTCCTGCGCGGCGGCCAAGAAGGGCGTGAAGAAGGATTCACTCCCACGACCGCTACGGCATGCCGGAAACCGCCTGCCATCTTGTCAGGAGTGGCCGGTGATCGCTGCCCCGCGCTGCTTCCACGACACAGAGGGCCGCGCTCAGTTCCCGGCCCATCACATGATCGATGCGTAGTTTCAGACTGGGAAAGGTCCAGCCTGGGCCCCATCCGGCAACGTCATGTGCCGAGGGCCCAAACGTGGTCCGCAGGAGCCGGAAGGCCTGACCTCTGGGCGGCGTGTTCAGGTCACCGCCCAGGAGCAGGCGCCCCTGGGTCTGTGCCGCGACTTCGGTCAGTACACGAATCTGATCGGTGCGTGCATCACGCGTCCGCCTGATTCGTGCCAGGTCACCCTCCAGGGCGCTGGACAGCATAACAGTGCCTAGATGGGCGTTGACCACGGTCAGTGGCTGGCCGTTCCAGCGCAGCCGGGTCACCAGCACTTCCCGATGCTTGCGCGGCAGCTTCAGACGCCGAAAGTCCAGCAGGGGCAGGCGGGTGAAGGTGGTCACCTCGTGTGCCTGCGCCACCCTGTAGCCGGGCAGGGCAGCCTTGATCACTGTTATGTCGCTGGCCCGCACGAAGTTTGACTCCTGCAACAGAATGATGTCGGCGTCTGCAGCTTTCAGCGTCTGGGCCAGCATATCTGGGGCCCCCAGGGTTCCACGGGCCACGTTGTAGGTCAGGACACGCAGCGACGGGCCTACGGTGACAGGCTGACGCAACGGCACGTTCAGCAGGCCCGCACCCCAGGCTGCCAGCAGGGTGCTGGCCAGCGCGACACCTATGCCGCGCCGCCGTCCAAAGGTCCACAGCAAGACCACAGGTGCGGGCAGCAGCCACAGGACGGGTGGTGCGTAGGCCAGCAGCAGGGTCGGAATGGTCCGCTCGGCCACCAGTTCACCCAGCAGCATGACCAGGGCCACGAAACCTAAGTAAGCCCAGGCGACGCGTGAACTGCTCAACATGACAAAAAGCCTCCCACCCGCAGGTGAGAGGCGCGTCCACCCAATGAGGGATCGGGACGGAATGTGGTGCTGAGGCTAGCGGTACTGCGCCGAGCGTTCCCGCGCTTCCTCGCGCTGGGCCAGTTCGGCACGCTGCACCTGTCCAATGGCATCGGCCAGGGCTTCCTTCAGCTCCGCCAGCCCGATGTTGCGCAGCGCACTGACCGCAATGCCATCGGTCCGCTCGACTTCACGGGCCAGCTGTTCGGGATCGGCCGCGTCAGCCTTGTTCAGGGCCACCACCGTCGGCATATCCCGGAACCCCAGCTCTTCCAGAATCCGGTTCACAGCGTCCAGACGGGTGTCGGCCCCAGGGCTGGCCGCATCCACCACGTGCAGCAGGACGTCCGCGTCCCCGATTTCTTCCAGGGTGGAGCGGAAGGCGCGCGTCAGGTCCTTGGGCAGGTCCCGGATGAATCCCACTGTGTCAGTCAACACCACCGGACCGACCCCAGCAATAAAGCCCTGACGGCTGGTAGGACGCAGCGTGGCAAACAGCTTGTTCTCGGCGAGCACGCGCCGCGGTTCCTCGGCGGCATGCGTGAAGGCGTTGAGCAGCGTGCTTTTGCCCGCGTTGGTGTATCCCACGATGGACACCACCGGCACGTCGTTGCGCTCACGGCTCTTGCGGCGTTCCTCGCGGCGCTGCGAGACACTTTCGAGCTGCTTTTCCAGAAAGCTCAAGCGGTCGTTGATGCGCCGGCGGTCCAGCTCCAGTTTCGTTTCCCCCGGCCCACGGGTTCCGATGGCGCCGCCCGCCGCGCTACCGGCCGAGCCCCCGATGCGCGAAAGCGCTGCGCCGGCTCCCAGCAGGCGCGGCTTCATGTACCGCAGCTGGGCGAGCTCCACCTGCAGGCGCGACTCGACCCCCTGGGCATGCAGCGCGAAGATATCCAGGATCAGCTGAGTGCGGTCCAGAATCTTCAGACCGGTGGCCGCCTCGATCTCGCGCGCCTGGGCGGGGCCCAGTTCCTGACCGAAAATCAGCAGGTCCGCATCCAGGTGGTAGGCCCGGCTGGTCAGTTCTTCCAGCTTGCCGGCCCCGACCAGGGTCCCGGGCTTGAGATTGCGCCGGTAGACCAGTTCCTTGTGGACCACTTCCGCGCCGGCCGTACGGGCCAGCTCGGCCAGTTCATCGAGCCGTTCCTCGGCATCGAATTCACCCTGATCGATCTGAACCAGGATGGCGCGCTCGCGGTCTTTCTTCGCCTCGCGGCCCACGGCAGCGCGGGCAATTTCCTCTTCCAGCGCCGAGACCTGGGCCCCCAGGTCAAATTCGTCGATCTGATGAGACGAGACCGGCGGCAGAATGCGCCAGTCCTCTTCCTCGCCGACCGTGCCAGGAGGTGTGAGGTGCGCGGTGTGAACCAGACCGGGTTGCCCTTCCTGACGCACCTCCACGGCGCTCACCGCATCCAGACGCTTGAGGAACAGCGTGGACAGGTCGCCCTTGCTCAGCGGCCCGCCCTTGGGATGGGCATGCAGCAGGTGAAAACCAGCCAAGCGGTTTTCGCCCATGCGCAGATCCGGGAATTCTGTGGCCTTGGCATCAGCTACTGACACACTGATCACACGCCCGCGGCGGTCAATCAGGACCCCGACCTCGCGCCGCACGTCGTGCGACAGCTCCGCCAGATTGCGGGCCAATTCCAGTGAGCCGATCCGGCCCGGTTCGATGCGGCGGCGGTACAGGTTGCTCAGGGCCTTGAGTTGTGACGGGCGCAGGCCCGATGTATTGCCATGCACTTTATCTATAGTGATTCACTTCCTTTAAAGGGAAAAGAAAACGGATTGAGGCGGAGGAGTGTTCTCGACTCGCGCCAGGGCGGTTGCATCAGGATTGACGGTGGGATCGCATGACCAGCAGGCCGGCACAGGTGCTGCCCCAGGAAGTGCGGGGGCGGCCCTGAAAAGAAGACACGTCCGGTCATTGCCCCCAGGGTACTCCCGGGGTCCTGACATCAAGGTGTGCATTCACAGGAAATTCTTGATCATCGTGGACCTACGGTAGAGGAGAGTGAGCGGCCCCCGCATCGGCTGTGTGGCGTATGCGCTAGCCTCCCGCCTGGACCGGCCTGTGCTGCTGGTCTGGCCGCCGATGGCGGTCTAAGGAGGACCGTATGACGACCACCCCCCCGTGCCAGCCGGGCTTTGACCGGCGCTATGACGTCCAGGGCCTCGACGCCATCGACGTGGCCGTGCTCGACACCTTTCCCTATGTCCGTGAGGATGACGCGGCCCGCTACCCCGGCGAGCCGATGGACATCGAGATCATCACCGACGAGTTCAGCCCGGTGTGCCCCTGGAGTGGCCTGCCGGACTTCGGCCGACTGGAGATCCGCTACCAGCCGCGCGAGAAGTGCGTGGAACTCAAGAGCCTGAAGTACTACCTGACCAGCTACCGCTTTGTGGGCATCTACCACGAGCACGCCACCCGGCGGCTGCTCGCGGACCTGACCCGGCTGCTAGATCCGCTGAGCATGACCATCCGCTGTGATTACGGCATGCGTGGTGGCCTCAATACCGTCTGCACCGTTCGCTACGTCGCGCCGGATCAGGCGTCCCCGACTGGTGGAACGGCCAAATGACGCGTCTGGCCGGCGCATCCTCGGGTAGGTCCTCACTACTGTTCACCGGGCTGTACCTGGGGGCCATTGTGGCGGCCAATCTGATCATCGCCCGCTTTGGACCCAGTATGGCCCCGGTGGTGGCGTTCGTCTTTATTGGACTGAATCTGGCTGTACGTGACCGTCTGCACGACCTGTGGGGTCGCCACGTTGCCCGGAACATGCTTCTGCTGATCATGGCCGGAGGTGTGCTGTCCTGGCTGCTGAATGCCGGAGCGGGCCGCATTGCGCTGGCCAGCGTTCTGGCGTTTGCCATCAGCGAGGCAGGTGACGCCCTGCTGTACCACGCCCGGCGCCACCGCCCCTACCTGGAGCGCAGCAACACCAGCAATGTGCTGGGCGCTGCGCTCGACAGCCTGATCTTTCCGGTGGTGGCCTTTGGCGGCTTTCCGGTGGCGATCATTGCGCTGCAGTTCGTGGCCAAGGTGCTGGGCGGATTCGTATGGAGTCTGCTGCTGAATGCCCGGAACGGACGCACGCTGCCTACACCCGTCTGAGCGCCAGGAGACGCCATCTACCGCCCAGACCGCCCTCAATGTCACCCGAGGGCGGTGTTTACTTGTGCTGACTTACGTGTGCTCACTCAGGACCTGCGACACCGCGTACCGCGAACGTTCCACCATTGTGGGATTGGTATGCAGGTAGTAGGGGATTTCCGCTACGGCGATGGACAGCGCCCAGCCGCGTCCGCGTGCCCATGTGTCGGGGTCTACGTCCAGGGCTTCCCGGAACACGGCTCGGGAAGGGGCATCCAGCCAGTTCCATGCCACAGCCAGGTCACAGGCGGGATCACCCTGCCGCAGCGAGCCGAAGTCAATAACAGCACTTAACCGTCCCTCCCCGGCCAGCAGATTGCCGGATTGCAGGTCACCGTGCAGCCACACCGGTGCCCCACTCCAGGCAGGCGCCTGCACTGCTGCCTCCCAGGCAGCCACCAGGGCTCCGCGGTCCAGGTCGTCAGGGAGCCGGCTGATGTTCTCGCGGGTCCATGCATCACGGTTGCGCAGCGGCGCCCCCCTTTCCAGTGATTCCGGATCTGCCAACGGGCCGTCTGTGGGATCGGCAACCTGAAGCGCGCGGATAAATCCGGCCAGGTCCCCTGCGGCCTGCGACAGGCTGCTTATCCTTTCCCTGAATGCGGGTTCGCCCGGAAGCCAGCGGTATACGCCCCAGGTCCAGGGGTAGCCCTCGCCCGGCTGACCCACAGCCAGCGGCTCCGGCACGCTCAGCGGCAGCTGAGGCGCCAGCCGGGGCAGCCAGTGCAGGTCCTTTTCCGTTTGCCCGGCGGCGCTGGCCAGCCGTGGAAGTCTCGCTGCCAGGTCGGTGCCCAGCCGGTAAAGCACGTGATCGCTGCCGGATGACAGGAACACCCGCACAGGCAGGGGCGCCCACTGGGGGAACTGGGTTGCCAGCAGCCGCTGCACCAGGGAAGTGTCGGTGTGGACCTCATCAGGGTGCAGTCTGGCTGGGGCATGAGATTCTGTATCGGTGGACATCGTGTTCAGGGTACGTGCACTGTCCCGAAAGGGCATCCGCCGCGTGACGTACCCTGACCCTATGACGCCCGATCTGCTCCGTGAGACGCTGCGTGAAGTTCTGTACGGCCCGAATCTGAGTTTCGGTCTGGGCACAGGGCTGTTCAGCGAGAAGGAGGCGGGGCTTCTGCGGACGGCGCATGCTTTCACCTACATGCAGGCGGCTGCACCCGCCGCGCCGCACCGCCCCAGTCCGGCGCAGGTGGTGGTGCACCTGCGTCAGTATCTGGAGCATGCGGCGGCAGAACTCCAGGATCCGCTCGCGCTGCGTCCTGATGAGCCCGAAGCGTGGGAGATGCAGGTCACCCCTGCGCTGTGGCGTGACGAGCTGGTGCGTTTAGCCTGGGCCGGTCAGGCACTCTACGAAGCCCTGTATCTGCCTCTAAACCCCGAGCAGACGCGTGTGGCACACGCTGCGGTTATCCACGCGGCGTACCACACGGGTGCGCTGCGCTTTCACCTGGGGAACCTGAAGGCCACCGGGCCAGCCTGATGGCTGCTGAGCCGACGCCACAGCTGATCGCCCAGGAACTGCGCGCTCTGGCGCTGTCCGGACTCATGTATGGCCAGAATCCCTACGATGTGGACCGCTTCCGGCGTGTGTTGCAGCTCAGTGCGGAGCTGGCTGCCCTGGATTCACCTGCCAGCCTGCCGGAGGTTCGCAGTGCCTACCTGAGTCATCTGGGCCATGTCACGCCGCTGCTTGCGGTAGAGACTGTGGTACTCCGCGAGGGCCGCATATTGCTGATCCGACGAACCGACACCGGTCGCTGGGCCTTGCCGGGCGGTATGGCAGAAGTAGGGGAGACGCCGGCTGAAGGAGCCGAACGCGAACTGTTCGAGGAAACCGGCCTGCGGGGCATCGCTACCCGGCTGCTTGGGGTTCTCGACTCGCGGTATGCACCTAACCTGCACGGCCTGCACCTTGTCGTGCCTGTCTTCCTAGTCGAGGCAGAAGGCGAACCCAATCCCACCCTAGAGGCCAGCGCGGTCGGCTGGTTTTCCTGGGATGATCTTCCGCCCTTGCATCCAGGGCACGACCGCTCACTGGCTGTGGCCAGGCAGGCCCTTCTAACGGGTGCTGCTTTCTTTGACCCGGCGCTGACCCAGAACTGGAATTCACAGGCATCGCCGGTCACCTCAACGTACAGAGGGGCGGGCTCCTGGAAGGTCCGCCTTGTACGTGCACTTGTCCGGGTAGGCGCCGGGGTGTTGCTCAAGCGCAGGCCGCTGGTCGAGGCGGCACCTGAACGCTGACATAACCGCGCCGGCCAACAAGACAAAACGCCGGATGCTGTATGCATTCCGGCGTTCTGCTTCTGGCGAAGAGGGTGGGATTCGAACCCACGGTACAGTTGCCCGTACTTCGGTTTTCGAGACCGACCCATTCAACCACTCTGGCACCTCTCCGCACAGCCTTGAACGGGCGACCGGGAGTGTAGCACACAGGAGCAGGTATGCCTATATCACCACAATCAAGAAAGGCGAGGGACCGTCCCTGAGCCTGGGGCCCGTACCAGCACAGATCCTCCGAACAGCCTTCCTGAAGGGGTAAGGTGCCGGCCAATGAGTTTCATCGCGCCCCAGAACACTACGAAACCGAACCGAAACCGTCCTTTCCTGTCCTCTTTAAGACCTGTTGAGCCATCTGAAATACGATCACTTAAACCACCCTCATAACGCCCACGCGGCGCAGGTGCCGACCTGGAGAGCCTGATGGGCGTTGGCAGCTGCATCTTGCAGCCACCCCGGTAACCGCGTATGCTGTCAAGGTTGGAAAACGGCCCCGGTACTGGGTTGCACCTCGGGCGTTTCTCGGCATGCGCCGCTTCCAGGTCCTGATGCTGACAGTGGCCGGCAAGTGCGTTGATCACCTCAAGCACAACCGCCAACCCAACCCTGCCCCCCTCAGTCTCTGTTGTGTGGGCGGGTACTTCCCAAGCACGGGCGTGTGTCTGTTCGCCGCCCACTCACCGCAAGACAGCACGAGGAGTGATTTACTCTGCCTACCACCCAGCAGCTGCTCCGTAAGGGGCGCACCACGCTCCAGAAAAAGAGCAAAGTCCCGGCCCTGAAGGGCAGCCCCTTCCGCCGTGGCGTATGCACGGTCGTCAAGACCACCACCCCCAAGAAGCCCAACTCCGCGCTGCGCAAGATTGCCCGTGTGCGTCTGTCCAGTGGCTTTGAAGTCACTGCCTACATCCCCGGCGAAGGCCACAACCTGCAGGAGCACAGCGTCGTGCTGATCCGCGGCGGTCGTGTGAAGGACCTCCCCGGCGTGCGCTACCACATTGTTCGTGGCAGCCTCGACACCCAGGGCGTCAAGGACCGCAACAAGAGCCGCAGCAAGTACGGCACCAAGAAGCCCAAGGCCGGCGCTGCCGCCGCGGGCGCCAAGAAAAAGTAAGGCCGCGTCCGGGCGTCGCAGCCCCTGGCTTTCTGGTCCGCTCGACTCAGACGCCGTGCTCCGCCCTGACCTCCTTACACGCGGCTTGAGTGCCGTATCCCGGTCTCTGTCCCCTCACGCACCCCGCGCGCCCCTTGAGGCGCCCCTAAGGAGTCAACATGGCACGTCGCCGCCAAGCAGAAGTGCGCCCACTCCAGCCGGACCTGGTTTACCAGGACGTGCTGGTCAGCGCAATGATCAACCGCATCATGGAAGATGGCAAGAAGAACCTGGCCAGCCGTATCTTCTACGGCGCCTGCCGTCTGGTGCAGGAGCGCACCGGTCAGGAGCCCCTCAAGGTTTTCAAGCAGGCCTATGACAACGTCAAGCCCCGCGTGGAAGTTCGCAGCCGCCGCGTGGGCGGCAGCACCTACCAGGTGCCCGTCGAGGTTAGCGCCCGCCGTCAGCAGAGCCTGACCCTGCGCTGGATGATGTCCGCCGTGGACGGCCGCCCCGAGCGCACCGCCATCGAGCGTCTGGCCGGCGAGATCATGGACGCCGCCCAGGGCCGTGGCGGCGCCATCAAGAAGAAAGACGACGTGGAGCGCATGGCGGAAGCCAACCGCGCCTACGCGCACTACCGCTGGTAAACCACTTCAGGGTGCTGAAGTGCATTCCCGGACGCGGTAGGGCTCGCCCTGCCTGTCCGGGTTTCCTGCGAAGTACGTGATTTCATCACGGTGACCGGAGCGGTCGCCCCTTCAACCTAGGGAGTCTTATGACCACCAAAGCCCAGAGCTACCTGACCCACTTCCGCAATATCGGTATTGCTGCGCACATCGACGCCGGCAAGACCACCACCACCGAGCGCATCCTGTACTACACCGGCCGGACCCACAACATCGGCGAAGTGCACGACGGCGCCGCCACCATGGACTGGATGGAGCAGGAGCGCGAGCGCGGCATCACCATCACCGCCGCCGCCACCACTGCCAAGTGGAAGCGTTCAGGCACCGACCAGGAATACGTCGTCAACATCATCGACACCCCTGGCCACGTGGACTTCACCATCGAAGTCGAGCGTTCCATGCGCGTGCTCGACGGTGCGGTCGCCGTGTTCGACTCCAGCCAGGGCGTGGAGCCCCAGAGTGAAACCGTGTGGCGTCAGGCTGACCGTTACGGCGTGCCGCGCATCGCGTTCTCCAACAAGATGGACAAGACCGGTGCAAGCTTCGAGCTCGTGCTAAACGACATCAAGGAGCGCCTCGGCGCCATTCCTGCCCCGATACAGTACCCCATGGGTCAGGAAAACGACTTCAAGGGCATCATCGACATCGTTCGTCAGCGCGCCCACGTCTACACGAACGATCTCGGCACCGACATTGTGGAAAGTGACGTGCCTGCCGAGTTCGCCGACAAGGTGACCGAGATGCGCGCCCAGCTGATCGAAGCGGCTGCTGAAGTCGACGAAGACCTGATGATGATGTACCTGGAAGGCGAGGAGCCCAGCGTGGAGCAGCTGGTCGCCGCCATCCGCAAGGGCACCATCGAGAAGAAGATCTTCCCCGTGCTGTGCGGCAGTGCCCTGAAGAACAAGGGTGTGCAGCTGCTGCTCGACGCCGTGGTGGATTACCTGCCCAGCCCGCTGGAAGTCCCGGCCATCCGCGGCAAGGTCGAAGACAGCGAGGACACTGTCGACTTCCCCGCCGACCCCGAAGGCAAGCTGGCCGCGCTGGCGTTCAAGATCATGGCCGACCCCTACGTGGGCCGCCTGACCTTCGTGCGTATCTACTCAGGCACCCTGCAGTCCGGCAGCTACGTGTACAACGCCTCCAAGGACAAGCGTGACCGTGTGGGCCGCCTGCTGAAGATGCACGCCAACAGCCGCGAGGAAGTCACCGAGCTGCGCGCCGGCGAACTCGGCGCCGTGATCGGCCTCAAGGACGCCGGCACCGGCAACACCCTGATCGCCGACGGTGAGGACCGCGTGCTGCTGGAAAGCATCGACGTGCCCGAGCCTGTGATCAAGCTGGCCATCGAACCCAAGACCAAGGCCGACCAGGAAAAGATGGGCATTGGTCTGCAGAAGCTGGCCGAAGAAGATCCCACCTTCCGCGTGGAGTCCGACCAGGAAAGTGGCCAGACCACCATCTCCGGCATGGGCGAACTGCACCTGGAGATCCTGGTGGACCGCCTGAAGCGCGAGTACAAGGTCGACGCCAACGTGGGCGCCCCTCAGGTGGCCTACCGCGAGACCATCACCAAGGCCGTGGACGTCGAAGGTAAGTTCGTCCGTCAGTCCGGTGGTCGTGGTCAGTTCGGTCACGTCAAGATCAAGGCTGAGCCCCTCGAGCCCGGCGCTGGCTTTGTGTTCGAGAACATCGTGGTGGGCGGTACCGTGCCCCGCGAGTTCGTCGGACCTGCCCAGAAGGGTATCGAAGAGGCGCTGCAGAGCGGCCCCATGCTCGGCTTCCCGGTCGTGGACATGAAGGTCAGCCTGTACGACGGCTCGTACCACGAAGTGGACTCCTCGGAAATGGCCTTTAAGATAGCCGGCAGCATGGCGCTCAAGGAAGCCGTCCAGAAGGGTGCCCCCGCCATCCTGGAGCCGATCATGCGCGTCGAGGTGACGGTGCCTGAAGACTACATGGGCGACATCATCGGCGACTTGAACAGCCGCCGTGGCCAGATCCAGGGCATGGAAGCCCGCGGCAATGCCCAGATCGTCAAGGCCTTCGTGCCCCTGAGCGAGATGTTCGGTTACGCCACCGACATGCGCTCCATGACCCAAGGCCGCGCCAGCTACAGCATGTTCTTCGATCACTACAGCCAGGTCCCCAACAACCTCGCCCAGCAGCTGATGAAGAAGTAAATCCCCACAAGGGAAAAGAGGGCTCGCCGTCAGGCGGGCCTTTTTCTTGAGATTCAGGCACGGGGAAGTGCGAGCACAGTAGGCTGAAAGACCCATGACCCACCCGTCTGCTCCCAATTCGTCACCCCAGCCTACCGGCCCTAAGCCCAAAAGGCTGTCGTTTCTGACCGTGCCGCTGCTGATCAGCCTGATCTACAATGCCATTTCGTTGCTGACACTGCCCTTCTCGACGGGCACGATCAACGACCTTCTGGCGCAGTTCAGTGCCCAGTCCAGGATGCCCCCCATGCAGCTCACGCCGGAGCAGATCACGCTGACCCTGTGGCTGTCCTTTTTTATTACCGTGGGCATTGTGCTGCTGCTGTATTTCACGCGTCGCGCGGTCCTGGAAGGGCGAGCATGGGGCCGGGGAGCCAGCATCGTTATTGCAGTGCTGAGCCTGCTGCTCATTCCGTTCGGGACCATCCTGGGCGTCGTGATGCTGATCGGCGCCTTTGACCGTGAGGTGCAGGCCTACACCCGGCGCTGAGACCACACTTATTTCATACTCCCCTCCGCCTCCACGGCTTGCAGTGTAGGCGGACTTCTTGTACCCTATGAAGTCGGTGCGTGGACGGTCCTGGACCCAACACAGGAAAGGAAGCGCAACGTGCCAGCATGGCGGGACACTGCCCTGGCGAGAACCAACCCAATGTGGGTCACACCATCAAAACCCTGCGGCATGCGCGGGGGAAGCCCGAACAAAGGGGCGGTTTTGCGTGTGAATCCACCGCTTGGAGGGAGTAAGAA
>NZ_BMPP01000006.1:0-584 GCF_014647655.1 Deinococcus malanensis | reverse complement strand
GAGCGCACGAAGCCCCACGTGAACGTGGGGACGATTGGACACGTCGACCACGGGAAGACCACGCTGACGGCCGCGATCACCTTCACGGCGGCGGCGATGGACCCGACCATCGAGACGCTGGCCTACGACCAGATCGACAAGGCCCCCGAAGAGAAGGCCCGCGGCATCACGATCAACACCAGCCACGTGGAATACAACACGCCCAGCCGCCACTACAGCCACGTGGACTGCCCCGGCCACGCCGACTACGTCAAGAACATGATCACGGGCGCCGCCCAGATGGACGGCGCGATCCTGGTGGTCTCCAGCGCTGACGGCCCCATGCCCCAGACCCGCGAGCACATCCTGCTGGCGCGTCAGGTCGGCGTGCCGTACATCGTGGTGTTCATGAATAAGGTCGACATGGTCGACGACGAAGAACTGCTCGAGCTGGTCGAGATGGAAGTGCGCGAACTGCTGAGCAAGTACGAGTTCCCCGGTGATGACCTGCCGGTGATCAAGGGCAGCGCACTGCAGGCCCTCGAAGCGCTGCAGGGCAACCCCAAGACCGCCCGCGGCGAGAACAAGTGGGTCGACAACATCTG